>DATBBS010000223.1:0-6630 GCA_036270895.1 Xanthobacteraceae bacterium | reverse complement strand
GGGCGGCGCGACAGCCGAGCCGGGCCGCTGAGATGGGCCTTCCCGAGATCCTCGCCATTCTGCTGGTCGTTTCGGTCTGCATACTGCTTTTAGCAGGCTATCCGGTCGCGCTGACGCTCGGCGGGGTGGCGCTGATCTTCGCGGTCCTTGGCGACACCCTCGGGGTGATGCGCTTCTCGCTCCTGGGCGCGCTGCCGCCGCGGGTGTTCGGCGTCATGACCAACGAGGTCCTGCTCGCCATCCCCTTGTTCGTGTTCATGGGCGTCATGCTCGAGCGCTCCCGTATCGCCGAGGACCTGCTGGAGACCATGGGCCGACTGTTCGGCAGCCTCACCGGCGGGCTCGCGATCTCGGTGACCATCGTGGGGTTGCTGCTCGCCGCCGCCAAGGGCGTGGTCGGCGCGACGGTGGTGACCATGGGGCTCATCACGCTGCCCGCGATGCTGCGCCACGGCTACGATCCACGGCTCGCGGCCGGAACCGTGGCGGCCACCGCGACGCTTGCGCAGATCATGCCGCCCGCGACCGTGTTGGTGCTGCTCGGCGACCAGCTCAATACCGCCTATCAGGCGGCTCAGCTCCAGCAAGGCAAATTCGCGCCGGATCAGGTCTCGGTCGGCGATCTGTTCGCCGGCGCGATCCTGCCGGCCTTGGGGCTGGTCGGGCTCTATCTCCTGTTTCAGATCGCGGTCGCGCTGTTGCGCCCGCAGGCGTGCCCGGCGATTCCGCCGCAGGCCGATGCGCCGGTAGGCGCCGCGATGATCCGCCGCCTGATCGAGGTGCTGGTCGCACCCGTCGTCCTCATCGTGGTGGTGCTCGGCTCGATCCTGGGCGGGCTCGCGACCCCGACCGAGGCGGCCGCCGTCGGGGCCTTCGGGGCGATGCTGCTCACCGCTCGCAAGATCGATCCCGCCTCCTCCGGACCGGCCATGATGGCGGTGCTGGCGATCGCCGCCGTGCTGGCGCTGCGCTCGCTCGTCGATCTGCGACTCGGCCGCACGCAAGGCGGTCCGATGGGGCCGGTCGCCATCGCGGCGGCTTTCGTGCTGCTTGCAGCTGTTGCCTATGGGACCTTCGCCGCCATCGCCACCATCGGGCGCGCCAAGATTCTCGCCCCGGTGCTCGCGTCCACCACCCACATCACCACGATGATCTTCACGATCCTGATCGGCGCGACCCTGTTCAGCCTCGTGTTCCGCGGGCTCGGTGGCGACGACATGGTGCATCGCGGCCTGGCCGATCTGCCGGGCGGCACCGACGGCGCGATCCTCACCGTGATGGTGGCGATGTTCGGCCTCGGCTTCGTGATGGACGCCTTCGAGATCATCTTCGTGGTGGTGCCGATCGTGGCGCCTGCGTTGCTGCAGATGCCGGGCGTCGATCCGGTCTGGCTCGGCATCATGATGGCGGTGAACCTGCAGACGTCCTATCTGCACCCGCCGCTCGGGGCCACGTTGTTCTACCTACGCGGCGTGGCGCCGCCGCAGATCACCACGCTGCACATCTATGTCGGGGTCATCCCGTTCGTGCTGATCCAGCTTTTCATGCTGGTCGTGCTGTGGTTCTGGCCGGGGCTCGTGGGCTGGCTCCCGCATCTTCTGTCGGGGCGATGAGCCCGCGATCGCCGGGCCTGCGGGTGGGCGCGCTCAGTATTTGACCGCGATTGGCGCGGTCCAGTACGGGCCGTTCTGCGGCAAGCCGCAACGGGTGTACCAGGCTTGGTTCTGAAAATTCCCCTTCAGGCAGCCGGCGTCGTAGAGCCGCCATCCGCTCCCGTTTTGCAGCTGCGAATACGCATAGTGGCCGGGGCGGACGCCGCCGGCCTGAGCGGCGGACCACGGCAAGGCACCAAGAATCGCCGCGCCCGCCGCCAGGAAAATCGCTTTTCGCATCGGGTTCACGGATTGCCCCCTTCAGTAAATCGACCGCATGATCTAATGCCATTGCGCCCTGCGGTTCAAGAGCCGCGCCGTTACAGGACACCCTTTCGATGAAAGCAGCCGAACTGTTCGACCTCAGCGGCCGGGTCGCCATGGTGACCGGCGCCTCGAGCGGACTCGGCGCCCGCTTTGCCATGGTGCTGGCCGAGAACGGCGCCGCGGTCGCCCTGGTGGCGCGGCGCGCCGACCGGCTCGACGCGCTCAAAGACAAGATCGTGGCGGCGGGTGGCCGCGCGGTCACGATCACGGCCGACGTGCTCGATGGCGGCGCGATGAGACGCGCCTTCGACGAGGCCGAGAAGGCCTTCGGCACCGTCACGATCCTGGTCAACAATGCAGGGGTCGCCCATGCGGGCCGCGCCGTCGATCTGCCGGAGACAGAATGGCGGCGCGTGCTGTCGACCAATCTCGACGCCGTGTTCACTTGGGCGCAGGAGGGAGCACGGCGCATGCTCGCCGCTGGCCAAAAAGGCGCGATCGTCAATATCGCATCGGTGCTCGGCTTCGGCGTCGCCAAGGGCGTGGTCGCCTACACGACCGCCAAGGCCGGGGTGATCCAGCTCACCAAGGCGCTCGGGCTCGAGCTCGCCTTCAAGGGCATCCGGGTCAACGCGATCGCGCCCGGCTGGTTCGTCACCGAGCTCAATCACGCCTACCTCACCAGCCCGGAGGGCAAGGCGCTCACGCGCGACATTCCGGTCGGGCGCTTCGGCCAGGACGGCGATCTCGACGGCGCGCTGCTGCTGCTGGTCTCGGACGCGGGAAGCTATATGGCGGGCGCCACGATCGTGGTCGACGGCGGCCAGATGGTCGCGTTGCGCGGCTAGAGCATTTTCAGGAAAAGTGGAAGCCGGTTTTCCGTTCGAAAATGCGGCAAGATATCAGGAAGAAGACGATGATCGACTTCACGCTGCCGCCCGAGACCGAGGACCTCCGCCTGCGCGTGCGCGCCTTCGTGGAGACGCACGTGCTGCCGCTCGAAAGCGATCCGGAGAACTTCTCCGAGCACGAGAATATCCCGCTCGCGCGCCTGGCTCCCGTGCGGGCCAAGGCGCGCGCGGCCGGCCTGTGGGCCCCGCAGGCGCCCAAGGAATTCGGCGGCATGGGGCTGCCGATCGTCTCCTGGGCGGTGATGTATGAGGAGGCGGCGCGCTCGGTATTCGGCGCGCTCGCCTTCAACTGCATGGCCCCCGACGACGGCAACATGAACCTGCTCGCCAAGGTCGGCACGCCGGCCCAGAAAGAAAAATGGCTGCGTCCGATTGTGGACGGCAAGGTCATTTCCGCCTTCGCGATGACGGAGCCTGCGCCCGGCGGCGGCTCCGATCCCGGCATGATCCAGACACGGGCCACGCGGCGCGGCGACAAGTGGGTCATCAGCGGGCGCAAGTGGTTCATCACCGGGGCGGGCGCGGCCGAGCATTTCATCGTGGTCGCGCGCACCTCCGACGATCCGCGCCACGGCCTCACCGCCTTCCTGTTCCACCGCGACCAGCCGGGCTGGCGGATCGCCCGCCGCATCGAGATCATGGGGCCGGAGGAGCATGGGGGCCATTGCGAGCTCGAATTCGACGGGCTCGAGGTTCCTGACGAGAATGTTGTGCTCAAGGTCGGCGACGGGCTGCGGGTAACACAAATCCGGCTCGGGCCGGCAAGGCTCACCCACTGCATGCGCTGGCTCGGCCTGTCGAAGCGCTGCTTGGAGATCGCGCAGGAATATGTCGGCCGGCGGGAGGGCTTCGGCATCAAGCTGGCGGACCGCGAAAGCGTGCAGATCAAGCTCGGGCAGGTCGCGCACCAGATCCAGATCGGCCGCCTGCTGACCATGCATGCGGCCTGGAAGCTCGACCAGGGCGACCGCGCCCGCAAGGAGGTGTCGATGGCCAAGGTGCATGTCGCCGACACGCTGCACAATGCCGCCGACGTCGCAATCCAGCTCAACGGGGCGCGCGGCTACTCCAAGGACACGGTCCTGGAATGGATCTACCGCGCGGCCCGCGCGGCGCGGCTGGTCGACGGCGCCTCCGAGGTGCACAACATGGTGCTGGCCCGCTTCATGCGGGAGGAGGGGCGCGATTTCTGGCGCTGGAGCGCCGGCAACCATGTGTGAGCGTTAAGCTTGCCGGTTAAGGTTGCGCCCGACATGAGCTTGCGGTCCTCATCCGGCATGGCACCATGCCGGCCATGTCACAAGATCGTCCCATGCCGGAGCGGCGCAAGCAGGCGCGTTCGCGCGTCTATCTCGGGTGCCGGATCACCACGGATCCCCGGCTGACCGGGCTCGACGGCGTGGTGCGCAACACCTCCGATGCCGGCGCGCGGCTCGCCGTTCCTGCCGCCGCGCCGCTCCCGGACCGTTTCGAGCTCCACATCCCGCACCGGCAAACCGCCTGCGTGGTGCGCACGCGCTGGCGCCGGCGCGACGAGGTGGGTGTCGAGATCGAGGCGGCGCAACCGGACGCCGCACCGATCTCGCTGGCGCTGGCCCGCCGGATCAAGCTCGCCGAGGCTGAAAACGCCCGCCTCACGCGTTTGCTGTCCGGGCTGGGCGAATGACGTCGCGCGTTCGGCCTTGCCGAGTGTGTCACCGGAAAAATGACCATCGCCAAGCTTGAAAAAGCAGTTCGGCAAAAATCAACTCGGCCAATCGCATTGCACGTTTTCGTTGACAAACGATGTGAGTGCGTGTTCCGGTAAAGCGTGCCTCCGGATCGGGTCCGAGCGGGATGTCGGTGCGCCGGCACGTGCGCCAACTGAAAGTTCCAAAGCACCTTCGACGCTTCGGCAATGCTTCGGGAGGTAACAATGAGGATCGGTAAGGCGGTAGTCGCGGCAACTTTCGCAATCGGACTCGGCAGCTCCTGTGCGTTTGCGCAAACCCCAACCGCTGTCACGGTGACAGCAACGTCCGCGACTTTCACGGCAGTGGTCGCGAACATCGACCAGGCGGCAGGCACGATCAGCCTGACACAGGCCATGCCCGCAAAGACGGCCGCGCCCGGCACTGTCAATACCGCCGCGAGCACGGCGACCGGCAACTACCAGGTCAGCAACGCAGCGTTGCTCAACGCGACGACGGTTGGAGCCACAGTCCAGGCCACGGTCGAGCGGGTCAACGGGCGGCCGACGATCACCGCCCTAAAATAACCGGCTGCCTGGAAAACTCATCTGACGGGAACGACGCGACGCCCCGGGTCACTGACGCGGGGTGTTGTGGCGACACTGCTTGGTCAGCTTAAAGAGACGGGAACGCAGGCTCCCCGTCAGACCCCTTGTGCTCCGTGCTGGGCATTCTGCTCGCGTCTTGGTCTTCCTGGCTCCGGCCCGTAGCTTGAGAAAATGCTTGCTGCGTTGCGCCAAATTTCCCGCGGCGCGCCGGAGATGCAACTTCCTGCCGGCTGGGCCCCCCACAACGAAATTGACCCCTGTCTCCGTAAGTGACAGCCTTTCGGCTGAATCGGAGACGCCTATATGATGGCGATGGCCTGCGAGTGTTTCGTCATGTGGGCGACAGGCGCCAGCATGACAAAAACCGAGGGCCCGCAGGGGTAGCGAGCCGATGGCGCTCAAGCGTGTCAACCTTGACGACAAATACGACCTGACGCAGGGAAGCGTCTTCGTCACGGGCTACCAGGCGTTGGTGCGCATGTGCCTGATGCAGAAGGCGCGCGACGCCCGCGCCGGCCTCAATACGGCGGGCTACGTCACCGGCTACCGAGGCTCTCCGCTCGGCGGGCTCGACTACCAATTCCAGCGCGCCGAGAAGCTCTGCAAGCGCAACGACATCCTGTTTCAGCCCGCCATCAACGAGGATCTGGCCGCCACGGCGATCTGGGGCGCCCAGCAGGCGGAGCTGCGCGGCGAGGGCCGGTTCGATGGCGTGTTTGGCATGTGGTACGGCAAGGGCCCGGGCGTCGACCGCTCGGGCGACGCGCTGCGCCACGCCAATTTCGCCGGCACCTCGAAGCACGGCGGCGTCCTCGCCCTCATGGGCGACGACCACACCGCGGAATCCTCCACCACGGCGCACCAGTCCGAGTTCAATTTCGTCGACGTGATGATCCCGATCCTCAACCCGGCCGGGGTGCAGGAGATCGTCGACTACGGCATCCTGGGCTGGGCCATGTCGCGCTTCACCGGCACCTGGGTCGGGCTCAAATGCATGCACGAGACGGTCGAGTCGACCGCCGTGATCGACGGCAGCCTCGATCGCGTCGGCATCGTCATCCCGGCCGACTACGCGCTGCCGCCGGGCGGCCTCAACATCCGCCTCAACGACAGCGTGCTCGGTATGGAGGCACGCCTGCACGATCACAAGCGCGACGCCATGCTGGCCTTCGCGCGCGCCAACCGGCTCAACCGCGTCATCACCTCGGGCGGGCGCAACCCCAAGATCGGCGTCATCACGGTCGGCAAGTCGTACCTCGACGTGCGTCAGGCGCTCGACGAGCTCGGTCTCGACGAGGTCAAATGCAACGATCTCGGCTTGCGCATCCACAAGATCGCCTGCCCGTGGCCGATCGCCCAGCAGGAGCTGCAGGACTTCGCGCGCGGCCTCGAGCTCATCATCGTGGTGGAGGAGAAGCGCTCGCTGATCGAGGTGCAGGTGCGCGAGGAGCTCTACGGCACCGCCAACCAGCCGGTCTGCATCGGCAAGAAGGACGAGAACGGCAACTGGCTGTTTCCGGTC
>DATBBS010000222.1:0-3124 GCA_036270895.1 Xanthobacteraceae bacterium | reverse complement strand
GAACTGCTTCTCGCGCTGGATGATCTCGGTCGCCAGCCGCAGATAGGCTTCGCTGCCGACGCATTTGAGATCGTAGACCAGCACCGGCTTGCCGTAGGACGGCGCTTCCGAGACGCGCACGTTGCGCGGGATGATCGTGTCATAGACCTTCGCGCCCATGAAGGCGCGCACGTCGGCGACGACCTGGCCGGAGAGATTGTTGCGCGCGTCGAACATGGTGAGCACGATGCCGTGGATCGCGAGGTCGGGGTTGAGCGCCTGCTTCACCTGCTCAATGGTCTTGAGCAGCTGCGACAATCCTTCGAGCGCGAAGAATTCGCATTGCAGCGGCACCAGGATCGCATTCGCGGCCGCCATCGCGTTGATGGTGAGCAGGTTGAGCGAGGGCGGACAATCGATCAGCACATAGGTGTAAGCGACCTGGCCGGGCGCGACCTCGTTGAGCTTGCCGAGCGCGGCGCGCAGCCGGTACGCACGATCGCGCGAATGGCCGACCTCGAGCTCGAAGCCCGACAGATCCATGGTGGACGGCGCGATGTGAAGATGCGGGACCGCGGTGGCGAGTATCGCCTCGCGCAGCGGCTGCTCGCCGGTGATGAGATCGTAGGTCGAGACCTGCCGGCTCTTCTGGTCGATGCCGAGCCCCGTCGAGGCATTGCCCTGCGGATCGAGATCGATGATGAGCACACGCTCGCCGATGGCGGCGAGCGCCGTGCCGAGATTGATCGCGGTCGTGGTCTTGCCGACGCCGCCCTTCTGGTTGGCGATCGCCAGGACCCGCGCCGGCGTGACCGCGTCGGGCTTCGCCTCCCCCGGAAACGGCACGATCTCCCCCGAATTCACGTCCGAACCGCTCTCGTTGTCCGCCATGGCGCGCGTCCATTCCGGCCGAACTTGGCCCCCACGTCAGCTTCGCACAGAACGGCGCTGGAGTCCGCGCACAATCACGATGCGGCTTGCCGGATTGGTCCGGCTTGGGGCGAGTTCGGCCTCGATGTTCCAATATTTAGCGGCTTCGGTCAACTCGACCTCAACATCTTGACCCTTGAGCAGCAAAGCTTGCGCGCCCGGCTTGAGCAAGGGCGCCACATAGCCGAGCAATGCGGGAAGCGGCGCGAGCGCGCGTGCCGTGACGACGTCGGCCGCGATGGCGAGCGACAGATCCTCGATGCGGCCGTGATGCACGGTCGCCGGCAGCCCGAGCTCGCCGCAAACCTTCCGCAGGAACGCGGCTTTCTTGCCGGTGCTTTCGACCAGGTGGACCGCGCTTCCCGGTCGATCCGCCAGCGCGCAGGCGACCACCACGCCAGGAAAGCCTCCCCCCGAGCCGAGATCGAGCCAGACCCGCGCCTGGGGGGCGAGCCCAAGGAGCTGCAACGAATCCGCGATATGGCGGGTCCACAGCTCCGGCACGCTGCGCGGCCCGATCAGATTGGTGTGGCTTTGGGTGTCCAAGAACAGCGTTACGAAGCGATCAAGCCTAACCAATGTTTCACGTGAAACAGGAGTCAGCGCCAACGCGCGGGCGCGATCCGCCGTGAAGTCGGGCAGGGCCGTGATTTCCGTCATGGGGCCCCTCGCCGCCGCGATCACGACGTCCGCGCCGCCTTGGGGCGGCCGCGGCGGCGCACATGCGCCGCAAGCAGCGTCAAGGCGGCCGGCGTGACGCCGTCGAGCCGCCCCGCCTGCCCCACCGTGCGTGGACGCAACGCGGTGAATTTGTGCTTCATCTCGCTCGACAGGCCCGAGATCTGGCGGAAGTCGAGATCGTCGGGAAGCACCAGGCTCTCGTCGCGCCGGTAGGCCGCGACGTCGGCCGCCTGGCGGTCGAGATAGACCGCGTAGGTGGCGTCGATCTCGAGCTGCGCCGCGATGTCGGGCGCCAGCGCGCCGAAGGCCGGCCAGATGCGCGCGACGTCGGCCAGGCCGAGATGGGGATAAGCCAGCAGCTCGAAAGCGGTCCGCCGCTGGCCGTCGCGGTTGAGTGCCACGCCATGGCGCTGCGCCTCGGTCGGCGTCACCGACACCGACCGCGCCAGCGCCCGGGCGGCGTCGAGCGCCGCCATCTTGTGGCGATGGTGGTCGGCGCGCGCGACGCCGACGCAGCCGATCGCCAGGCCGCGCCCTGTCAGGCGCTGGTCCGCATTGTCGGCCCGCAGCGTCAGCCGGTATTCGGCCCGCGACGTGAACATCCGATAGGGCTCGGTGACGCCGCGACTCGTGAGATCGTCGATCATGACGCCGAGATAGCCCTGCGAGCGGTCGAACACGATGTCGTCGCCGCCGCCGGCGCGCACGGCCGCATTGAGTCCCGCCACCAGGCCCTGGGCGGCGGCTTCCTCGTAGCCGGTGGTGCCGTTGATCTGGCCCGCCAGAAAGAGCCCGGTCAGGCGCCGGGTCTCCAGGGTGGGCTTGAGCTCGCGCGGGTCCACATGGTCGTATTCGATCGCGTAGCCGGGGCGCACCATCCGCGCCTTCTCGAGTCCCGGAATGCTCGCCACCATGGCGCGCTGGACTTCCTCCGGCAGCGAGGTCGAGATCCCGTTCGGGTAGACCGTGGAATCGTCGAGCCCTTCGGGCTCGAGAAAAATCTGGTGCCCGTCGCGCTCGCCGAAGCGCATGATCTTGTCCTCGACCGACGGGCAATAGCGCGGCCCCCGGCTCTGGATCTGCCCGGAATACATCGGCGAGCGATGCACATTGGCGCGGATGATGCGGTGCGTTTCCGCGGTGGTGCGGGTGATGGCGCACTGGATCTGCGGGTTCTCGATCCGGCCGGTCAGCGCCGAGAACGGCTCGGGCGGATCGTCGCCCGGCTGCGGCTCGAGCCGCGCCCAGTCGATGGTGGTGCCGTCGAGCCGCGGCGGCGTGCCGGTCTTGAGACGGCCGAGCACGAATCCGATCCGCTCCAGGGTCAGCGAGAGTCCGACCGCCGGCCCCTCGCCCACCCGGCCGGCCGGCGTCTGCTTCTCGCCGATATGGATGAGCCCGCGCAGGAAAGTCCCGGTGGTCAGCACGACCGACGGGGTGGCGAACAAGCGGCCGTCCGCCAGGCGGACTCCGGTGACCCGGCCGTCGGCGACCACCAGGTCGTCCGCCTCCCCTTCGATCACGGTCAGGTTCG
>DATBBS010000221.1:0-2415 GCA_036270895.1 Xanthobacteraceae bacterium | reverse complement strand
GATCAAGGCGCAGATCGAGGAGACCACCTCGGACTACGACAAGGAGAAGCTGCAGGAGCGTCTCGCCAAGCTCGCGGGCGGCGTCGCGGTGATCCGCGTCGGCGGCGCGACCGAGGTCGAGGTGAAGGAGCGCAAGGATCGCGTGGATGATGCCATGCACGCCACCCGCGCGGCGGTCGAAGAGGGCATCCTTCCGGGCGGCGGCGTCGCGTTGCTGCGCGCTTCCGAGGTGCTCCGGAAGATCCGGACCCAGAACGACGACCAGAAGACCGGGATCGAGATCGTCCGCAAGGCGCTCTCGTGGCCGGCGCGCCAGATCGCCCTCAATGCGGGCGAGGACGGCTCGGTGATCGTCGGCAAGATCCTGGAGAAGGACACCTATGCCTACGGCTTCGACGCCCAGTCGGGCGAGTATGTGAACATGATGCAAAAGGGCATCATCGACCCGACCAAGGTGGTGCGTGCCGCGCTGCAGAACGCAGCCTCGGTCGCGGGCCTCCTGATCACCACCGAGGCCATGGTCGCCGAGCTGCCGCAGAAGAAATCGCCCCCGATGCCGGGCGGCGGTGGCGGCGGCATGGGCGGGATGGACTTCTGATCGTCGCAGTCAGCGACCCCAACATGAAGGCCCGGGCTCATCGCCCGGGCCTTTTTCTTACAGCGCTTTGCCCGGCCATTCCGGGGCGGTTCCGAGACGGATTTACCCGCCTTGCGGCCCGATACGGCGGAACCCGGGTCTGGCTGATGATTTGACACAGATATGCCTGCGGCAACCAGGGCCGAAGCCGGCCCCTTGCGCGTGGGCGTTGGAGGGCGACGCCGATGGGTGCATCAGTTCGAGCGCCGAGCGCGGGAGATGTCAGGGCGGCGGCATTGACCGACAATGCGCTTTTCACCGAGATCGAGGAGGCGCGCGCCTTCGCGCAGGCCATCGTCGATACGGTCCGCGAGCCGTTTCTGGTGCTCGACAAGGATCTCCGCGTGCTCGCGGCCAGCCGCTCCTTCTACACCACTTTCCGGGTCAGCCCCGCCGACACGCACGGCAGGCCGCTTTACGCGTTGGGCCACGGTCAATGGGACATTCCCAAGCTGCGTCTGCTGCTGGAGAAAATCGTGCCCGAGCAGGGCGTGATGGAGGGTTATGAGGTCGCGCACGAGTTTCCCGAGATCGGGCAACGCACGATGCTGCTCAATGCCCGCAGGGTGTTCTACGATCGCGGCTCCCACACCACCATTCTGCTCGGCATCGAGGACATCACGGCCGCGCGCGCCTTGGAGCGCGAAAAGGACGAGCTGTCGCGCCAGAAGGAAGAATTGCTCGAGCAGAAGACGATGCTGGGTCGGGAATTCGACCATCGGCTGCTCAACAGCCTGCAATTGATCTCGAGCCTGCTGTCGTTGCAGAGCCGCACCACGAAGAATCCGGAGGCCGCCGAACAGCTGTCGATCGCCGGCAATCGCGTTGCCGCGCTCGGACGGGTGCACCGGCGGCTGCACGTGCTGGATCACGTGGAGACCGTGGAGTTCAAGGCCTACGCGTCGCGGCTGTGCGAGGACCTGTCGGGAATGCTTCACCGCGAAAGGCGCACCATCGTGGTCGAGGGCGACGACGCCGAGATCTCGACCGTGCTGGGCATCCCGCTCGGATTCATCGTCAACGAGCTGGTGACGAATTCGATCAAATACGGCACGGGCACGATCACGGTCCGGATCAAGTCGGGGCCGGAAGGGAATTCGCTCTCGATCTCCGACGAAGGGCCGGGCCTGCCGGAAGATTTCGCGGCCGCGGGTCCGCGCGGGTTGGGCATGAAGATCATCCAGTCGCTGGTCCGCCAGATCGCCGGCGAGCTCCAGATCGACCGCGGCGACCCAACGCGCGGCGCGTGCTTTACGGTCCTGTTCGGCCGCCAGCCGGCGACGGCAGCCAAAGCCGTTTGAATGCCGCCTGCTTGCGCGCGCCGATCGGACGCGCAATGCTGAGCCTGAGCCTCAGCGTGCCGGCATAAAGCCATCATTCCGTTGGAAAAAATCCAACCCTAAAACGCCAACGACCACGAAGGAGAAGGTGCGCGTACATCCGGCGTCACCCGCTGCTGTTCGTGGTCGTCCAGCAGCGACGGAGCCTTGCGGCGTCGACATCGCTGCTCGACACTAAATGGGGGCGGCTCGGCCGTTCCGCAAGGGGTCGGCCAAAGGACATCCATGAAAAAGCCGCCAGGGCAAATCCGCGTCGGGATCGGAGGCTGGGTCTTCCCGGCCTGGCGCGGCGTGTTTTATCCCGAGGGCCTTCCGCAGACAAAGGAGCTCGCCTATGCGGGCGCCCATCTGACCTCGATCGAGATCAATTCGACCTACTACGGATCGCAGAAACCCGAGAGCTTTCGCAAATGGGCGCGCGAGGTCCCCGACGGTTTC
>DATBBS010000220.1:0-17976 GCA_036270895.1 Xanthobacteraceae bacterium | reverse complement strand
TTCCAGCACGCGGCCGACGTCGCGCAGCACGCCGCGCGCCTGCAGGGTGCCGAAGGTGATGATCTGCGCCACCTGGTCGCGGCCGTAGCGCTGCTGGACGTAGCGGATGACCTCGTCGCGCCGGTTCTGGCAGAAGTCGATATCGAAGTCGGGCATCGACACGCGCTCGGGATTGAGGAAGCGCTCGAACAGGAGCCCGAAGCGGATCGGGTCGAGATCCGTGATGGTGAGCGCATAGGCGACGAGCGAGCCGGCACCCGAGCCGCGGCCCGGGCCGACGGGAATCCCTTCCGACTTCGCCCATTGGATGAAGTCGGCCACGATGAGGAAATAGCCGGGATATTTCATTCCCGCGATGACATTGAGCTCGAAGGCGAGCCGTTCCCGGTAATCCTCCTCGGTCTGGGCGTGGGCAACGCCGTGCGACGCGATGCGGCGGGCGAGCCCTTCCTCGGCGCGCAGGCGCAGCTCCGCCGCCTCGTCGATCTTGCCCTCGCCGGTGGTGAACTGCGGCAGGATCGGCTTCTGGATGGTGGGGCGGAAGGCGCAGCGCCGTGCGATCTCGACCGTGGCGGCGAGCGCCTCGGGCAGATCGGCAAACAGCTTCGTCATCTCGGCGCGGGTCTTGAAGCGGTGCTCGGGGGTGAGATGCCGGCGGTTGGGCTCGGCCAGCAAGCGGCCTTCGGCGATGCAGATCAGCGCGTCATGGGCCTCGTAGTCCTCAGTGGTCGCGAACAGCGGCTCGTTGGCGGCGACGAGCGGGAGGCCATGCGCATAGGCGAATTCCATCAGCGCCGCCTCGGCGCCGCGTTCCTCGGCGGTGCCGTGGCGCTGCAGCTCGACATAGAGCGCGTCGCCGAACAGGCGCATGAGCGCCTCCCCGCGCGCGGCGGCGAGCGGCGGCTGGCCGGCCACGATGGCGCGGTCGAGCGGGCCGCCCGGCCCGCCGGTGAGCGCGATCAATCCCTCGCAGGCGCCATCGAGCCAGGCGAGCTTGACGTGCGGCGGCTCGTTGCCGGCATGGCCCAGAAAGGCGCGCGCGTTGAGCCGCATCAGGTTGCGATAGCCCTCTTCGCGCGCCGCGAGCAGCACGATGCGGGGCAGGTCGCGCGCCGCGTTGGCGAGCCCGGCCGGACGGGCGCCATGGTCCTGGTCGCCGAAGTCGACCGCGAGCGCGCAGCCGACGATCGGCTGGATGCCGGAAGCCGCCATCTTGTCGGAGAATTCGAGCGCCCCGAACATGTTGTCGGTGTCGGTGAGGGCGAGCGCGGGCTGGCGGTCGGCCTTGGCGAGCTCGGCCAGCCGCGCGATCGAGAGCGCGCCTTCGAGCAGCGAGTAGGACGAATGCACGTGCAGATGCACGAAGCCAGGATCTGAAGTCGCGGCGCTCACCGGAAGCCTCTCGAAACGACGGGGACGAATCCTGACCCGACAGTGAGGACGCGCGCGGCGCATGTCCACCCATGGGGTGGCGGAAGCCGGGATGGTTCACAGATTTGGCTGGCGGCGCTCACGCGCCGGCCGACATGCGGGACGGGACCCCGTCAGCCTCGGCGGTTGCCCCTCGTCTATTGTGCGGCCGCCCACCCCGACCGTACTTCCGGGAAGGTGGTCCACACCCGGGCCGGCCGCCGGCCGGACCCCGGGTGCGGACATGACGCAGCTTACAACGCAATACGCAACGCCCACGCCACGCGACTTACAACACCGCGAATACCTGGGCCCATACGGCCAGCATCCCAAGAAACAGCGAAACCGACGCCAGCGCAGCGGCTTCCTCGACAACAGCACGGAACATGGCGACCTCCCCAATAAGAACGAACAGAGAACATAGTTCGTGGTTCGTTCTGGAGTCAAGGGGTATCGATCGCGCCCCTCATTCAGGGCAGGCAGGCCTCATATAACCCGTGGCTTGCGACACAGGACGGCGAGGAAAAGCAGGAACGCAATGACCATCAGGTCTTTCCAGAAATCGTCCATGGGCGGCCTCGGCCGTTCCGCATGCGGTGGAGCGTGACCGAGTCGTGGCTAATTTTCCGTCAATTTTTCTCTTGGCGCGGCTCATGTCGTGGTCCCACGGCGCGCGCCCGTAGCGCCTTGAAGGTCAGCCGGCAGCAAGAAGCCCAATATATTCTTGGGCATGGCCAGCCGCAGTGTCGCGGCTCATGACTATTTTGCGTAGCCCTGCGAGCGCAGCCAGTCGATGCGGCGGCTTCCGTTCAGCCACTCGTCGATCTCGCTCTTGCTCTTGAACCCCTTGATGTGCCGCACGTCGGTGCCGGGGCAGTGCGCTTCGATCTGCCAGTCATCCTGGGTGATGCGTTGCATCTTGAAGGTGACGCGGGGTGATTTGGTCTTGGCCATGCGCCCACTATGCGCCGGATCGGGCCGAACGGCTAGCCCGGCGGGTGGCGGCTTCATAGCGGTATGATGGGGCTGCCTGCCGGAACGGCCGACAGGAGATCTTGCGCCCTTGCGGGGTCGCGGTATGGTGGCGCACCGTATTCGGGACGCCGCCGGGAGGGACCGCATGAAAGCCTTCGTGACAGCCGCGATCATCGCCTTCGGGACCACGGCCGCCTTCGGCCAAGCCATGAATCTCCTGGGCGGCAGCGGCAAAATGATCACCGAGGAAGAGGTGAAAGCCCAGGAGGAGCGCGACAGCGCCTATAAGTCCGCCATCAGCAAGATGCCGGCGCATAAACCCGCCAGCGACCCCTGGGGGAATGTCCGGGGCACGAACGCGCCGACCAATCAGAGCGGGGCACGGTCCGGCGCAAAATAGCGCCGAAAACGCGTGCGGGCCCAGACCGGAATCCGGCGCGAGCCCGCACAACTTCAATCGCAAGACAGGCGTCAGACGGGCGGCCTCGCCATGTCACCATACGCGAGGCCGTGGCCGCCGGATCACTTGCCGGCGGTCGCCAGCTGGTTGGACACCGTGCTGAACGTGCCGGTGAGCTGGACGCCGAGCGCATTCACGACCGCAATGATGGCGACCGAGATGCCGGCCGCGATCAGGCCATACTCGATGGCCGTGGCGCCGGACTGGTCACGCATGAAACGCAAACACATGGACTTCATCACCGTCTCCTGTGGATCGAAACTGGATACCGCGCATTTCCTAGCAGCCTAATCCTGCCCGACCGTTAAGCCGGGCCGGGCAATTCCCAGACAAATTGAGGCAATTCCACCCCATTCCGCCGCTGCCGGGCCGTATCGGCCTCCCCCGGGGCCATTGAATCAGGGCTCGGCCGGGGTGTTAATGCGGTGGGGCGGCAAAGACCGGGAGATCGTCCATGCGCGCAACATTGCTATTGGGGCTGATCGGACTTGCGGTCATGGCCCAGTCCCGGCCGGGTGCCGCCCAGTCGGCCTATGACTATCCGTGGTGCGCAATCTATGGCGACAAGAGTGGCGCCCAGTCCTGCTATTACGTCAGCTACCCGCAATGCATGGCAACCCTGCGCGGTATCGGCGGGACCTGCATCCGCAGCCCCTATTACCGCGGCGCCGTGCGCGACGTTCCGCGCGGCGAGCGCCGTCGACGTTACGATTGAGGACCGCCGGGGTGGTTGCCAAAATCACCTGCGGGTGCGCGCTCACGGCCGCGCTGATGATGCTCGCGTCGCAGCCCGGGGTGGCGGTGACGTTTCACCCCTGGTGCATGGTCTACCAGGACGTCAGCGGCGCCTGGGCGTGCCGCTATGACAGTTTCGCCCAATGCCGTGCTTGGGCGCGCGCCGCCAATCAAGGCTTCTGCGCGCAAAATCCCGCCTCTCCGGACGCGGTCAGGCGCAGGCCGCGCCGGGCGCGCTGATTTTCAGTCTTTGCGCATGATTTGTCCGCAAGGACCGCCACCGCCGGATCACGGCGGGGGCAGGTTTTTTTTCGAAATCATGCGCCAAGCTACTTCGCGGCGCCATCGCAGCCGCGGCTGCGCGCGCCCGGCTGGACGTCCAGGGTGCAGAAATCGCGCCGGGACGCCCCCGCGGTGGTGCGGCATTGCTCGATCGCCTGGCGATCGGCCATGCGCTGATTTTCGGCGATCGCCCAGCCGACGCCCGGCGTCCCATCCTTCGGGTCCATGGCGACCGCGAAGCACTGATCGCGAAACGTGGCGACGACCTTGCAGAGCTTGCGCAGCGCCGCCGATGCGTTGCCGAGCGCGCCGCGGCAGCCGTCGATCGCGGCCGTGCGTGCCGCATCCATGTTCGCGGCACCCAACGCGCTGCCATAGGCGAAGCCCTCGCGCGCGACATCGGCCGGCATTCCGACCGCCAGCGCGCCATCGGCCGTGCCGGTGCGCGGCGCCAAGGCCAGCAACACCGCCGCCACCAGCGCCACTTTCTTCCATTGCCTGGATCGATCCGTCTGCATTCGCCCCTCCCCGTCCAGATCACGGGATGCTACGGCGCAATTGGGCCAATGCCTATGGGCTTCGCTCCACTCAGCACTTGCCGGCGACGGTGAGCCGGCCATCCGTCTCGGTCTCGATCCTGAGCGCCTTGGTGAGCAGCCCGTTGGCATAGTAGCTGCCGACCGTGTAGGTGATCTCGACGATCTCCTGCGGGATGAAGAATCTCGCGAGCGCCGCGAAAGTCGCGTCGTCGACGTCCCCGCCATGGGCCATCTGCTCGACATAGCCGAGCACGGCGCGCTGCTTCTCGTCGAACAGCGGCGAGGCGCGCCAGGACTCCAGCGCGGCGATCTGCGGCTCGCTGTAGCCGCACAGCTTCATCAGCGGCTTGTGCTGGTTGATCTCATAGTCCGACCCGACGATCTGCGCCGTGCGCAGGATGGCGAGCTCGAGCAGGGCGCGCGGCGTCAGCGCATCAAAGCGGATCGTGAAGGCCATCGCGGCAGCGGCGCGGGAGAATTTCGGCGCGTGTCCGGTGGTGAGCTGAAGATTGATGATGGCGCCCCCCATGGCGCGGCGCTTGTCGAACATCTCCTGCATGATCGGGTCGAGCGGTTGGCGCAATGGCGGCAGGCGGGACACCGCGCGCTCCTGGGCGGCGGCCATGGGCGGCGCGAACGCGCCGCCCAGCAACAGGCCGACCATGAGCGCGCGAGCGGCCTTGCGGTTTCGCATCGATGGACATGAATGCATGCGTTCCTCCCCCGCCTTTGACATGAAATTTTAGCGTCGAAATCGGCATTCGGCCATTCGGGCACCGCCGCCAAGCCGGCGCACGGTCAACCCGCACGACCCGGCTTCGGCGCTCCCCGTTCGGGCACATGGCCGACACCTCACCAAATCTTGTAGCCGCAATCGACTAAGGGCCGTTGAATAACGCAGGGCGGCGTGGTGTTGATGGAGGGGGGCAACTGCCGGGAGACTCCCATGCGTCCGGTCCACCTGATGATCGCCGGTGCTGTCCTGCTGGCCACCACGGCGTCGAGCCACGCCCAGTCGGCCTACGACTATCCTTGGTGCGCGGTCTATAACAACCGGAGCGGCGCCCAGGCCTGCTACTACACCAGCTGGGCACAATGCATGGCCACGATGCGGGGCATCGGCGGCACCTGCATCGAGAGCCCCTATTACCGGGGTCCGCGCCCGGAGCGGCGCGTGCGCCGTTACTGAGCAACAATCCATCAGAAGGAGCGCGTCGATGAGGAAACTCATGCTGGGCGTCGTCGCGGGAGCAGCCGCCCTCGCCGCCACCACATCCGCGAGCCGCGCCCAATACTATCCGTGGTGCCTGATCATTTCCGACAAGAACGGCTCCTGGAGCTGCTACTTCACGAGCCGGGAGCAATGCATGATGTCGGCCGGCGGCAATGTCGGGTTCTGCGCGCAAAATCCCGCCGCTCCGTCCCTGCCCGTGCGACGGCGGCCGTACGACCGATAGCGCGCATCCGGGTCTCGTCGATCATCCTTGCGTGGCGCGCCCTTCAGGATGAACAAGCCCGCATGCGCCCTCCGGAGCCGATAGACTATTCCGGTTTTTGAAGGTATTTCCGGGCCGGGGTCATGCGGCACGCTCGCGATCACGGCGTTCTCATCGGGCCCGATCGTCTTCAGAAACGGCGGGACGTCCCGCCAGTGCCGGGCCCCGCCATGCCACAGAAAAACGTGCAACCGCAAACCGCGCAGCAGCAAAATCCAGAACAGACCGCCGCGATGCGCCTGGCGTCCGCCACCGGCGATTTCCAGGTCCTCCACGAGATCGTCGCCAAGGCGCGCCAGAACCTCAGTCAGAACGATTGGGACTACATCGTGGGGGCGGCCGAGACCGAGACCACGCTGCGGCGCAACCGGCTGGCCCTCGATTCGATCGCCTTCCGGCCGCGCGTGCTGCGCGACGTGAGCCGGATCGATACCTCGGTGGAGGTCTTCGGACGCCGGCTTCGCCTGCCCGTCCTGTTCGCACCGGTCGGGTCGCTGGAGAGCTTCCATGCCGGCGCGGCGGCCGACGTGGTGCGGGCCGCCCAGGAGTTCGGCGTCGCCCATATGCTGAGCTCGGTGTGCGAACCCGGCCTCGAGAAAGTCGCGCAGGCCGCCCCGGAGGCGCTGCGGTTTTTCCAGCTCTATGTGCGCGGCGACGAGGCCTGGGTCGACGATTATGCGGCGCGCGCGGTCGCCAACGGCTACAGCGCGTTCTGCCTCACCGTCGACACCGCGATCTACAGCCGGCGCGAGCGCGACATCGCCAAGCGCCATGTCGTGGCGGGACGCCGGCGGGCGTCGGGCCGCGAATTCCAGGCCGCCCTCGACTGGCGCACGGTCGAGCGGCTGCGCAAGCGCTTCGACATTCCGCTGGCGATCAAGGGCATCGCGACTGCGGAGGACGTCAAGATCGCGCTCGATCACGGCGTCGCGTGGATCTACGCCTCCAATCATGGCGGCCGGCAGCTCGACCACGGCCGCGGCGCCATGGACGTGCTGCCCGAGATCGTGGCGGCCGCGGCCGGGCGGGCCAGGATCATCGTCGATGGTGGCTTTGCGCGCGGGACCGACATCGTCAAGGCGATCGCCGCGGGCGCCAGCCTGGTCGGGCTCGGACGCCTGCAATGCTACGCGCTGGCGGCCGGCGGCGAAGGCGCGCTGGTGCGCCTCCTCGAGCTCCTCGAGGACGAGGTGATGCGCTGTCTCGGGATGCTGGGGGTGACGCGTTTTGCCGATCTCGAGCCGGCCTGCCTGCACGCGGCGCCGCCGGTGACCGCGCCGCACGCGCTCAGCGCGTTCCCGCTGCTGAAAATCGCGGATTACGACTATTGAAGCGAGGAAAGCCCGGCCATGACGGGCCTGCTGTTCGACAGTCGCCCGTCTTAGCCCCTACTCCATCTCCATCACGAGGCCGTCGCGCAACGTGACCCGGCGGTCCATGCGGGCCGCGAGATCCATGTTGTGGGTGGCGATGACGGCGGCGAGCCCGGACGCGCGCACAAGCTGGGTCAGGGCGGAGAAGACGTGGTCGGCGGTGCGCGGATCGAGGTTGCCGGTCGGCTCGTCGGCAAGCAGGACACGCGGCCCGTTGGCGACCGCTCGGGCGATGGCGACCCGCTGCTGCTCGCCGCCGGAGAGCTCGGAGGGGCGATGGGTGAATCGCTCCTTGAGGCCGAGATAGCCCAGAAGCTCGCGCGCGCGCGTCGTCGCCTCGCGGCGCGACAGCCCGCGGATCATCTGCGGCAGCATGACATTCTCCAGCGCGGAGAATTCCGGCAGCAGATGGTGGGCCTGATACACGAAGCCGATATCGGTGCGGCGGATGCGGGTGCGCTCGCTGTCGTTGAGCTCCGAGGTCGCGACCTCATTGAGATAGACCTCGCCGGAATCCTGGCGCTCGAGCAGGCCGGCGATGTGGAGCAGCGTCGATTTGCCTGCGCCCGACGGCGCGATCAGCGCCACCGACTGGCCCGGCCATACCGCGAGCTCGGCCCCCTTGAGGATGTCGAGCGTCGCGTCTCCCTGCCGGTAGTGGCGCTCGATGCCGTGCACGAAGATGGCGGGCGCTTCGGGGTCGGCCATCGCGTCCTACTCGTAACGCAGCGCGTCGACGGGATCGAGGCGCGCCGCGCGCCACGCCGGATAGAGCGTGGCGAGCAGCGAGAGCGTGAGCGCCAGCACGACCACCGCCGTGGTCTCGCCGAAGGCCATCTCGGCCGGCAGCTTCGACAGGAAATAGACTTCCTTCGAGAAAATCTCCGTCCTGGTCACGAATGACATGAACTGGCGGATCGACTCGACATTGAGGCAGACCAGCGTGCCGGCCACGAAGCCGGTCAGGGTCCCGACCACGCCGATCGCGGCCCCGGTGATGACGAATATCCGCATGATCGCGCCCTGGGTCGCTCCCATGGTGCGCATGATGGCGATATCGGGACTCTTGTCCTTCACCAGCATGATCAGGCCCGAAATGATGTTGAGCGCGGCGACCAGCACGATCAGGGTGAGGATCAGGAACATCACGTTGCGCTCGACCTGGAGCGCCGTGAAGAAGGTGGCGTTGCGCCGCCGCCAATCGACCATGAAGATCGGCCGCTTGGCGGCCTCGGTGATGAGCTTGCTGTAGCTCTCGATGTCGTCGGGATGCTCGACGTAGACCTCGATTGCCGTCACGTCGCCGGACCGGTTGAAATAGGCCTGCGATTCGGCGAGCGGCATGAACACGAAGGCCGAGTCGTATTCCGACATGCCGATCTCGAACACGGCGGCGATCTTGTAGGGCTTGATGCGCGGCGTCGTGCCCATGGGCGTCACCGCGCCGCGCGGCGCCACCAGCGTCACGTTGTCGCCCGCCCGCAGCGAAAGCTGGTCGGCCAATCGCCGGCCGATCAGGACGCCCTGCCCCTGATCGAAGCCGTCGAGCGTACCCTGCTTGATGTTCTTGGCGATCGAGCCGAGCTTGGCGAGGTCGGCCCCGCGCATGCCGCGCACCAGGACGCCGCTGGCGTTGAAGGGCGAGGAAGCGAGCGCCTGCCCTTCCACGATCGGCGCCGCCAGGATCACGCCTGGAATCCGCGAGATGCGATCGGCCACCTCGGCATAGTCGGTGAGCGGGGAATCCAATGGCTGGATCAGGAGATGGCCGTTGAGCCCGAGAATCTTGTCGAGCAGCTCCTTGCGGAAGCCGTTCATCACCGCCATCACGATGATGAGGGTCGCGACCCCCAGCATGATACCGAGGAACGAGAAGCCGGCGATGACCGAAATGAATCCTTCCCGCCGACGCGCCCGCAGATAGCGCAGCGAGAGCATCCATTCGAAGGGCGCGAAAGGCCGCGTGGCGCTCGGCTCGGTCATTCGTTGTTTACTTCCCCCGCCCCCGGATTCCACCTGATTCTGGCGGATTCATGCCACTTAATTCGCGGTAATGGTGTGGCGGCGCACAGGTTAATGCGTCGGATCACGACGTCAGGCGCGCGATGACCTCTTCGGGCGTGACCAGCTCGCGCGAGCCGTCGAGACGGCGCTTGAGCTCGACCTTGCCTTCGGCGAGCCCCTTCGGGCCCACCACCACCTGCCATGGTATGCCGATCAGGTCCATGGCGGCGAATTTCGAGCCGGGCCGCTCATCGAGATCGTGGTAGAGCGTATCGACGCCCTTTTGCATGAGCGCGCCGTAGAGTCGCTCGCACGCCGCATCGGTATCGGGGCTGCCCTGCTTGAGGTTGAGCACCGCCACCCGGAACGGGGCGACCGCCTCAGGCCACTTGATGCCCGCATCGTCGTGGAAGGCCTCGATGATGGCGGCCACCAGCCGCGAGGGACCGATGCCGTAAGACCCCATATGGACCGGCCGCTCGACCCCGTCGGGGCCCGCCACCACCGCCTTCATGGGCTCGGAATATTTGGTGCCGAAATAGAAGATGTGACCGACCTCGATGCCGCGCGCCGACATCTGCTTGTCGGGCGGCAGCTTGGCGAAGACGCCCGCGTCGTGCTTTTCGGACGTCGCCGCGTAGAGCCCGGTCCATTGGTCGACGATCTTCTGGAGGCCTGCCACGTCGTCGAAATCGACGCCTTCGCCAGGCACCTCGACATCGAGATAGTCGCGATGGCAGTAGACTTCGCTCTCGCCGGTCGAGGCCAGGATGATGAACTCGTGGCTGAGATTCCCGCCGATCGGGCCGGTATCGGCCACCATCGGGATCGCCCGCAACCCCATGCGGGCGAAGGTACGCAAGTAAGCGACGAACATGCGGTTATAGGCGTGGGTCGCGCCCGCGAGGTCGACGTCGAACGAGTAGGCGTCCTTCATCAGGAATTCGCGTCCGCGCATCAGGCCGAAGCGCGGCCGCACCTCGTCGCGGAATTTCCATTGGATATGATAGAGGTTCAGCGGGAGATCCTTGTAGGAGCGCACATAAGCGCGAAAGATCTCCGTGATCATCTCCTCGTTGGTCGGACCGTAGAGCATGTCGCGCTCATGGCGGTCCTTGATGCGCAGCATCTCCTTGCCGTAGTCGTCGTAGCGTCCGCTTTCGCGCCACAGGTCCGCCGACTGGATGGTCGGCATCAGCATCTCGATCGCGCCCGAACGGTCCTGCTCCTCGCGTACGATCTGGCAGATCTTCTGCAGCACCCGCAATCCGAGCGGCAGGAACGCATAGATGCCGGCCGCCTCCTGGCGGATCATTCCGGCGCGCAGCATCAGCCGGTGCGAAGCGATTTCCGCTTCTTTCGGCGTCTCGCGCAGGATCGGCAGAAAGAAACGGGACAGGCGCATGGGAATCCGACTCGTGGAAATGGGGCAGAAGGGGTTCGAGTGAAAGCGGATCGTGCGCCAAAACACAACCCCCGCACGGCCGGCAGGCGCCGCGGGCTCCCGGCCGACCGGGAGTGGCCTTCGTTGCGGTATAATATTGCGCCGTGAGATGAATATTTTCCGGCAAGTTGCGTCCAATACGTGACAAACGAAATTTGTTCGGCTAGGGTCCTCCATCGCGCGGTACCATCAGAAGATGGACTTCTGCGGTCCAAGTCTTGGGAGGACAGTCCATAGGCGCGGTGACCCGCTGCCAGGCCCGAAAAAAAGCCGCAACGCCGGGGTTCATGGACAATGAGGAAATTCGAGCAGGGCCTTGGCCCTGCTCATTTTTTTGGCCTTCAGGGGGTCAAGAAAATACCCCCTCCGCCCTAAAGCAGCGCCCCCGGGCTCTTGCGGTAGCGGTTCACGATCGCGTCGGCCGTCATATAGGCGAGCGCCTGGATGGTCAGCGTCGGGTTGAAGCCGCCCTGCGATGGGAAAGTCGAGCTGCCGACCACGAACAGGTTGGGAATATCCCAGGTCTGGCCGTAGCGGTTCACGACGGAGGTTTTCGGGTCGCTCCCCATGCGGGTGCCCCCCTCATGATGCCCGCCCGGCGACCCCGGGCCCACCGGGCCACGCCACACCTGGGTGGCGCCCATGGCGCGGCCGATCTCTTCCAGCTTCGTGAGCATGAACTCGGCGCGCGTACGCTCGTTTGGACGCCGCCAGTCATATGTCATGCGCGGCGCCGGCAATCCCCAGGCATCGCGGATATTCGGGTCGAGGTCGATGGTCTGGTCGCCATAAGGGAGGTTCTCGGTCTGGGCGTTGATGGCGGCGAAGCGCGTGTAGTTCTTGGCGAGGAAATCCCGATAGGCCGCACCCCAGCGCGGAACGCCGGGCGGCGGATTCATCCCGATGGCGGTGCCGATCGGTCCGGCCTCGAGCTCGGCCGGGTGCACCGAGATCTGCGCCCCGCGGATGAAGCCCAGGCCGCCATGGTCGAAATTGTCGGCGTTGTAGTCGTCGATCGTGTGCCGCTGCGCGCTCGGGCCCATGAAGATGTTGACGCGATCGTCGAAGGTGGCGAACACCCGCACGTTGATGTGCGTCATGATGTGGCGGCCCACCTGCCCGCTCGAATTGGCGAGGCCGTTGGGAAATTTGTCGCTCTTCGAGAGCAGCAGCAGGCGCGTGTTGTCGTAGATGAAGGGCGCCAGGATGACGAGCTCGGCCTCGATCGTGTTGTCGCTGCCGTCGGGACCCCAATAGGACACGCCGGTCGCGCGGCCGCTGTTGTCCGAGTTGACGCGGTAGGTCATGGCGCCGGTCACGAGCTTGAAATTGCCGGTCGCATCGGCCTCCGGTAGCTTGGTGACCAGGATGCTCGACTTCGCGCCGATGAAGCAGCCAAAAGCCTGGCAATAGCTGCAATAGGTGCAGGCCGGCCGCCCGTTGTAGGGCCGCGACAGGATCGCGCGCGGCGTCGAGAAGGGATGCAGCCCGAGCTTGCGGGCGCCTGCATCGAAGAGAATCCCCGCTTGGTCGAGGTCCAGCGGCGGCAGCGGATACTCGCGGCGCCGCGGCGCCTCGAACACGTTGCCGCCGTCGATCTTGCGGCCCTGCAGGTTGCCGGCCTTGCCGGACACGCCGATCTCGTACTCGGCGCGGTCGTAATAGGGCTCGAGATCGGCATAGCTCAGCGGCCAGTCGGCCAGCGAGGAATCCTGCGGGATCGCGGAGGCGCCGTAGCGCTCGATGCTTTGTGACCGCGCCCGGAAATCGTCCTCATGCAGCCGCCACGACACCGCGCCGTAGTGCACGGTGCCGCCGCCCGCCTGGTTGCCGTAGTTCTGAGTCGGGATCGGGGCCGCGCGCGTATCGGCGTTGGGTCGCCAGGTCACGGGCTGGCGCTTCTTGTCGGGGCGCAGTTCCTGGCGCTGGAAGTAGCGCAGCTCGTCGAGCTGGAAATCCGCGGTCTTGAGCCGCGGTCCGCGCTCCAGGCCGATCACTTTCATGCCGGCCTTGCCGAGCTCGGCCGCGAGGATTCCGCCGGACGCGCCAACGCCGACGATCACGACATCCGTCTTTTCGGTGGCCATGGCTTATGCCCTCGCCTTGAGGCTGGTCATCGCGACGCGACCGAAGGCCGCGCGGCTTTCCATGTCGGCCTTGGTGAAGACCGGTTGGGCGCCCGGGAAGCCGACCAGGCGCCAGCCGGCGAAGTCCTTGTTGCCGCCATAGACCGGGTCGGCGAACATGCCCTCCATGGTGTGGGTGCGCAGCGTGTTGAAGAAGGCCTGCGCGCTCGGCCAACTGAAGCCGCTAGCCTTGCCCTGCTCGAGCGCCGTGATCAGCTCGTCCTGCTGCGCGGCGCCGAGCCGGGCAAACGGCTTCCCCAGCGCGGCCTGGCAGTAAGCGTCGAGCTGGGCGAGCCCGCGGCGATAGAAATCCTGCTGGTCCGCATAGGCGCCGGCGAGCGCGAGATCGATGTAATTGAGCACGTCGGCGTCATTCGCGCCCGGCTTGCCGGGAGCGCCCGGCATCAGCCGTTCCGCAAAGGCCGCGACCGTCGCGGCATCGTCCGGGTTGAAGAAGGCGCCGCGCTCGTCGCCGTTCGATTTCGCACCCGTGGGCGCGGCGGCTTGCGGCGGATTTTGCAAAGCCGGGGTCTGGGCCTGCGCGTCGGTCGCGAGCGCCGCCCCGGCTCCGGCGAGCGCGCCCACCAGGAACGCGCGGCGCGCGCCATCATGCCGGCCGTCATCATGCTGGCTCATGTGAAAGTCCTCCCTCGGGTCGCGCGGGTTGGTCCCGGCGCGCTTGTTGTGCGAAGCCTCAGCCTGCGCCTCTTTGGAACAGCCGGCAAGATGGAATGAACACTATCGACGGGCCAGCAATGCCGACTTGCCGAATGCGCGTCGACATATGCAATTCAATTGGCCGAATTCTTCGGCCGCGGCGGCGGCGCCCGGCGGACGAGATCGCGGCCGGGATAATCGCGCCGGCAATATGTCACCAGCTCATCCACGAATTGCTCGGCATATGCGGCCACCAATCGTTGCGGATCCCAGGCGACGGTCAACCACCTGCCGATCGGCGTCCCACGCTGAACCAGCGGCACGGCACGCACGCCGCGCGGGACCACGACCGATGAGGGAACCACCGCAAGCCCGTAACCGACCTGGGTCAGCGCAATAAGCGTATGAGGAGCCGCGCTCTCCAGACGGACGAGGGGCCGGATGTGGGCGATATTGCAGGCGGCGTCGAACCATTCGCGCGATCCGAAGCTGCGGTGAAGCAGAAGCAACGGCTCATTTGCCAAGTCTGCGACATCGAGCGTGCGGCGACGAACAAGCCGGCTTTTACCCGGCAGCACCGCTAGGTTGTGAACCGGATAAAGCAGCTTGCTGCGAAAGCGATCGTCGGGCACCACCAGAGCCAAATGGACATCACCGTGCTCGAGACGGCTCAGCAGACGCAATCCACCATCTTCCACGAAGCTCACCTCGACGTCGGGATGACCGGGCTGGTACTTCCTCAGAAACGGCGAGAGTGTATTCTCGATCACCATCGGCGTGGCTCCCACGCGTAAGATCCCGGTCTGTCCGCCTTTAAGCGCACGCGCGCGCGCGTTGAGCAAATCCGCTTCCACCAGGAGGCGACGGCTCTGGCGAAGCAGATCTTCGCCCTCGGAGGTCAGTCGCAGGCGTCGACCGATCCGGTCGAACAGCCGAACGCCGAGTTCGGCCTCGAGCGCCAGAACCTGACGCGAGGCCGCCGGCTGGCTGACGTGCAGCCGCGCGCCAGCCCGCGCAATGCTGCCGGCATCGGCGATTCCGACGAACGTGTGAAGGTAGCGCAGGTTCATTGATTCTTATCTCGTTTCTTGCATGAAGAATAAGATCATAAATGCATTGGACACATCAACCGGCTTGCGGCTTATTTCGCGGGCAGGTGCAATACGAATTCGACTCGAAGACGAGCCAACCTTCGCGTCGTGGAGCGCAGGACCCCGATAAGCTGAAAACTGCTTGCCGATATGACACCAGAAGGACGCGTCATGAATCTTTTTCGTCGTCACTTCCTGTCAGTCGTGAGTGCAACCATCGCCGGAATCGCCGCATCACGCGCGGTGCGCGCCGACACCTATCCGGCGCGGCCGGTTCGCGTCATTGTCCCATACGCACCCGGTGGCGCGACCGACATCGTCGCCCGCCCGATCCTGCAGGAGCTTTCCAGACGCGTCGGCCAGCAGTTCTATCTCGAGAACATTCCCGGCGCCGGCGGCAACATCGGCACGGGACAGGCCGCGAAAGCGCCCCCCGACGGCTACACCATTCTTTTGGCCTACAGTTCGCACGTCACAAGTCCTTCGATGTTCGAAAAGCTTCCCTATGATCCCGTCAAGGATTTCATACCAATCACGCTCGCAGTCTCCTCTCCTGCGGTGCTCTCTGTTCACCCTTCGATGGCGGTGAGCACGGTCGAAGAGCTCGTCGCGCTGATCAGGGCCCATCCCGGAAAATACAGCTTCGCGTCCGGCGGAACGGGGACACAGCCGCATCTTGCCGGCGAGCAGTTCCGCATGTCGTTGGGCCTCGATCTCGTGCACGTACCCCACAACGGCGGCGGCCCTGCGCTCGTCTCCGCGGTCGGCGGGCACACGCCGATCATCTTCAGCACGCTGCCGCCGGCGGTCCCTTTCATCAAGGAGGGCAAGCTTCGCGCGCTTGCGGTGACAGGCAGGGCGCGCTTCCAGACGGTGCCGGAGGTACCGACGATGGCGGAAGCCGGGCACCCCGATATAGAGGGTGATACCTGGGTCGGCGCGCTCGCTCCGGCCGGAACGAGCGAACACATCGTGGCATTTCTCAACCGCGAGATCGTCAGCATTCTCGCCGTCCCTGCGATGAAGGAGCGCTTGATGGAGCTTGGCTACGAGCCGGTCGGCAATACGCCGGATGAGTTCGCAGCCCGCATCAAGATCGAGATCGCGACATGGGCAAGAATCATCCGCTCCGCGGGGATTCGGGCGCAGTGAATCCCGCCTAGGGACTCTGCGGCAGCAACCCCCACAGGGTCGCGAGGTCGTCGAGCGTCACTTTTCGGGTCAGGAACAGCCAGAAGAAGAAAGCGCACAGCACCGTGGTCACGATCGTGGTCCAGATCAGCTTTCGGACCAGCAACGGCACCGCGGGCGCACCCGGATCGGTGCCGGGCGCGACGGCGCCCTGCTCCTGCTGCGAATGGACCCCGAACGGCAGCACGGCGAACAGCACGATCCACCACGCCACGAAGTAGATCGCAAGCGCGGTGGTCCAGTTCATCACGCCTGCTCCAGCTCGACCAAGGTGCCGCAGAAATCCTTGGGATGGAGAAAGAGCACCGGCTTGCCGTGGGCGCCGATCTTCGGCGTGCCGTCGCCGAGGACACGCGCGCCTTGTTGTTTGAGCCGGTCGCGTGCCGCCAGGATGTCGTCGACCTCGTAGCAGAGATGATGCATTCCGCCATCCGGGTTGCGCTCGAGGAATTTTGCGATCGGTGAGTCCTCGCCGAGAGGCTCGAGCAGCTCGATCTTGGTGTTGGGCAAGGTGATGAACACCGTCGTCACCCCGTGATCCGGCTGCCTCACCGCGGCGGATACCTCGGCGCCCAGCGTCTCGCGATAAAGCCGAGACGCCGCCGCGATGTCGCGCACCGCGATGGCGACATGGTTGAGCCGTCCGATCATACGTGTCTCCCCGCCACGGCGAACACCATATGTGTCATTGCGAGCGAAGCGAAGCAATCTCCGCCGCATTATGGGGCGGAGGTTGCGTCGTCGGCCTTCGCCCCTCCTCGCAATGACGCTCCTACCCCGACAAGAGCCCGAGCCCTTCCAGCACCGCCCGCATTTCGCTGCGCTCGCGCTGCATGTAGTCCCGCAGCGCCGCGCCGTCGAGATACATCTCGGTCCAGAAATGGCGGGCCAGATCGACTGTCCATTCCGCCGTTTTGGTCGCGCCCGACAGCAAGCCTTCCCAGAACGCGACCTGATCGGGGCGCAGGCCAGGCGGCCCGGAGACGCCGCGCCAGGACCCGACCACGCAATCCACCGGTCGTCCGCCCCAAACCTGCTCGTTCCAGGTCAATGCCTCCGCGTAGACCCCGGGCAGGCGCGCCGGCGACGAGATGCCGATGCAACGCAGCCGTCCCGCCGCGATCTCCGGGACCGGGCTCGCCGCCGTGATGGCGCCGACATCCGCATGGCCGGCCACCACGTCGGCGACCGCGTCGAGCGCGGTATCGAAGACGCGGATTTTTGGCGCGTTCGGGTCGGCGCCGGCGTGGCGCACCACCTTGGCGACCGCCACATGGTTCGAGTTGCCGAGCGAGGTGGACAACGCGATCGTCACCGCCGCGGGGTCGCGCGCCAGGCGGGCGAGCAGATCGGCGCCGGTCCGCAGGGCGTCGGGCGTGCGCACCACGAAGGCGATGTATTCGGTGTACAGAATGGCGAGCGGCGTGAAGCGGGCGGGGTCGGATTTGGCGACCCCCATGAGAAAATCCGCCGTCATGTTGGGCGAGCTGATGCCAACCACATGGGGATCGCCCGCGTGCCCGTCCATATGGGCCCAGGCCTTGCGGCCGCCGTCGCCGCCCACATTGACGACCGTGACCGGCACCTCGACCAGGCGGTTCGCCTCGATCGCCTTGGCGAGCGCGCGCGCCGAACGGTCGAGCCCGCCGCCCGGCGGTGTGCCGGCGACCAGCGCGAGGCCGCGCTGCGGTTTCCAGGTCAATTCGGGTCGGCCGGGTTGGCGGCGCCGAGCACGCGCTTCCACAACTCGACCTCGCTGCGCATGAAGGTCTCGAACCAGGCCGGCGAGCGGTGCGCCGGCGGCACGATGTCGTAGCCGAGATCGGCAAAGCGCCGGGCCACGACCCGATCGTCGAGCGCGGCGGAGAGCGCCCGGTTGAGCTTCTCGATGACCGGTGCGGGCGTGCCCTTGGGAGCCGAAAGGCCGTACCACACGGTGATCTTGAACTCCGGCAGCCCGGCCTCGGCGGTGGTCGGCACGTCAGGCAGCATCGGCGAGCGCGCCTCGCCGGTGACCGCATAGGCCTTGATCTGCCCGCTCTTCACATGCTCGACGATATTGACGATCTGGTTGCACAGGAAATCGACGTTGCCGCCCAGCACGTCCTGGGTCGCCTGCGGGGTGCCGCGATAGGACACGATCGTGGGTTTGACGCCGATGAGCGCGTGGAGGACCGAGCAGCTCAATTGCGA
>DATBBS010000219.1:0-4016 GCA_036270895.1 Xanthobacteraceae bacterium | reverse complement strand
CCCAGCGTCGGCTGTGCGCCGCAGAGCGAACCGGTCTCGTCGTATTGAATAGGCTCATAGGACGTCTGTACGACGCGCGGAGGCGTGACGCCGAAGCCGTCGTGTAACGCCTCTTTGAGCGCTTTCATGCGCTCGTCCAAGACCTCGAGATAGGCACGCGCGACCTGCGGTCCGAAGCGGCTCGAGCTCCCGATCAAGCTGGCGATTGGCGCCAGGTCGCCCATAGTCTCGGTCAAGGAATAGGCCGCGAGCGCACTGAAGCCCACGTCATTTCCTCCGATCGACATCAGCACGACATCGATCGCCCGCTTGCGCGATTGCGGCGGGCACCAGGTTTTGGTGACCCTTTGCGCCGAAATCCGGGTGCTGCCATGGGCGTAGGTGGGCAGCGTGTAGCTCGCGCTCTGCGAGCGGGGGCCGCGGCAGATGAGGTCGCTCAACTGGTCGAGCTGCGCGCGAACCTTGCCGCCGGGGACCTCGCTTGCGCCCTCGCGCGCCGGCATGTCGAGAAACAGGCCCTCGGTCACCTCCGCGCCCGAGCAGGTGAAGCTGGCGAGCGTGACCGCGCGATGGCGGTCCTCGAGCGCAAGCTCGATCGCCACACGGAACGGATAGCCGTATTGCGAGCGATGGCAGTCTCGGCTCAGCCAGCGTGCCGACGCCTTTTCGAATGCGGCCAGGAATTCGGGTGAGCCGAGACCGTAAAAGCGCTCGGCCGCCTCGTCGTCCATGAACCGCCGCGGTAAGACCTTGGGATTGTACCGATCGTCGCCGGCGGCGAGCCCGTAGTTCGGCGTGGCACGCCTGGCCGGCGCTTTCGACGCGAGGCCGGCGCGCAGCAAGGAGGGCTCGTACACCATTTCCCGCCCGGCGCTGAACTGCACCGGCCGATCCGGATTGCTTTCGCCCGACGCAAACGAATCGCCGAGCGCCACGATGAAGAGGTCCTCGACCACCACTTCCGGCTCGGTGAGCTCGCGCCCATCGGGCAGCTTGACCGTCACCGAGACGCCGGACTGGGTACGATCGAGCGCGTAGGGCACGCGCGCGATGGTGAGCTTGTCGGCGCAGGCTGTGCGCTTGCTCTCGGTTTTGCCCCCGGCCTTGCGCGCCTGCCAGCTCCAAGTGCACTCGCCGTTCGTGCCGCCAAGCTGTTGGGGCGCGATCCGGATCGAGACCGTGTGCGCGTCGGGCAGAACGTAGTCTTCTCTCGCCGTGCCCCAGGAGTATCTGCGCTCGCAGAGCGCAGAATAGCGGCGGAGACGGCCGTTGCTTTCATAGCAGGTCTCGCCCAATGTCTGGGCCGCCCAGCCGAGGCGGCTTTGCTGATAGCGCTTGCCGGCGGTCGCTGCGCAGCGGTCGGGCGTCGAAGCATCTTGGCAATCGGGATCGTTGAGCGCCCGCTCGGTGCGCCAGATGATGTCCGGCGGTAGCGGCTGCGATGGATCGCCGCGCACCGCGTTGAACGCGGCCTCGTGCAGCGCGAAAGCGCGCGTCGGCTTGAAGAATCGGAACGGGCTTTCGACTTCCCAGATCAGGTCGGCCGCTTGACTTGTACTGGCGGCAAGGGCGGCGAATAAAGCTAAGGCCCAAGCGGTCGCGCGCGCGTGTCGACGCATGCATCCCTCCCCGACCCCATCCGCGGCTATACTAACGCGCCGCCGGGGCTGGCGGCGAGCGAACGTCACCAAGCGTTAACCAGCTGCGGATGACCGCTTTGGCGCCCAGTTATCTCGTTGAGATTCATATAGAACACGGATCGGGTCCACCCCCGCGGCAACGCCGCGAGTACTCCCAGCGGGCGCGGCTCTAGGGCAAAACTATGTCGTCGCGCCGCCGAGCCGCCATTCCCGATCTTGCCGATCTCGCGCGCGGCATCCGCGCCCGCGAGCGCGCCGTCATCGCGCGCGCCATCACGCTGGTCGAGAGCCGACGCGCGGATCATCAGAAGGCGGCGCGCCGCCTGGTGCAGGAGCTTTTGCCCCTGACCGGCAAGGCGATCCGCGTCGGCATCACCGGCGCGCCGGGCGTGGGCAAGTCGACCACCATCGATGTGCTCGGCACGTTCCTCACCGCCAAAGGTCACAAGGTCGCCGTCCTCGCCGTCGATCCATCATCCGCGCGCAGCGGCGGCTCGATCCTCGCCGACAAGACGCGCATGCCGCGGCTCGGCAATGATCCCAATGCATTCGTGCGCCCCTCCCCCGCCTCCGGCACGCTTGGCGGCGTCGCGGCGAAGACGCGCGAGTCGATGTTGATCTGCGAGGCTGCGGGCTACGATGTGGTGCTGGTCGAGACCATCGGCACGGGCCAGTCGGAGACCATGGTCGCCGACATGACCGACTTTTTCCTGGTGTTGATGCTGCCGGGCGCCGGCGACGAACTGCAAGGCCTCAAGAAGGGCGTGGTCGAGATCGCCGACATGATCGCGATCAACAAGGCCGACGGCGACAACCTCAAGCGCGCCAAGGCCGCAGCCGCCGAGTACCGCGCCGCGCTGCATATCCTCAACCCGCGCTCGCCGAGCTGGTCGCCGCCGGTCGTGACTTATTCGGCGCTGACCGGAGACGGCGTTGCCGAGCTGTGGGCGAGCGTTCTCGACCACCGCAAACGCATGAGCGAAGCCGGAGAGTTCGACGCGCGGCGGCGCGAGCAGCAGGTGAAGTGGATGTGGGCGATGCTCGAAGATCGCGTCTTCGCGCGCCTCAAATCCGATCCCGCGCTCAAAGCAAAGCTTCCTCGCATCGAGGCCGCGGTCGCGGAGGGGCAGATGTCACCGGCGGTCGCAGTCGACGAGATTGCAGCCGCGTTGGGCGTCTAATTTGCTCGCTGGCAACGCCGCATCGTTCTCTCCAACCCGCGATACAATGTATGGTCCAAGTCGGGGCGCTGATCGTCGGAAAGTCTTCCGGCGTTGAGACAGGACGGATGACCGCCACGATCCTGATCACCGGCTTCGGGCCGTTTCCCGGGGCGCCGTTCAATCCCACCGAGCCGCTGGCCGTCGAGCTGGCGCAGCGACGCCACCCGGCCTTCGCCAATGTCCGTCGCGTCGCGCACGTCTTCCGCGTCAGCTACGAGGCGGTGGACCGGGACCTTCCGGCGCTGATCGTGCGCGAAAAGCCGCAAGCCTTCGTCATGTTCGGGCTGGCAGGACGCACCAAGCACGTGCGGATCGAAACGCGCGCACGCAATGTGCTCACGCGTTTGGTGCCCGACGTCGACGGGCAAATCCCCGCCGCCACCACCATCGTTGGGGGCGCGCCGGTCGCGCTGTCGTTGCGAGCGCCGACGCACCGGCTGCTGATGGCGGCACGCGCGACCGGCGTGCCGGCCGCGCTGTCCCACGATGCCGGCTCCTATCTTTGCAACTATTTGTGCTGGCGCGCCGCCGAGGCCGGCCGCAGCGGCGGGCCGCGGCTGATCGCATTCGTCCACGTGCCCCAGGTGCGCCGCGCGCAGGTCCGCTCACGCTGGCCGGCATTGACGCTCGACGACCTCACGCAGGCCGGCGAGGCCATTGTGCGGGCCGCGCTCGCCGCCGCGCGCTGATCGGCGAAGCGCCGCCACCAGCGCCAGCGCGGCCGGTTTTTGTCCAGTGTTGCCTGCTTTTAATGTGCCGGTATGCCTCATCGCCATTGTGCGGGCGCGATGGCACACGCCATATTACGGTCCCGAAGCTCTGTCTCATTCCAAATCCATGCGTCCCGCCGTTCGAAAAGTGCTGGTCGGAATTCTCATCCTCTTCCTTCTTCCCCTCGCGGTCCACGCGGCGCTCTACGCCGGCAAGGACCGTCCCGCGAGCTTCCGCGACGCCGACTGGTCGAGCGTCGGCATGCTGCCGCCGGCGGACGCCGACCGCGACGCGCGATTCCTCGTGTTCACCGGCCGCACCGGGCGCTGGAAGGGCATTTTCGCCGTCCACAGCTGGGTCGTGTTCAAGCCCGAAAACGCCAGCAGCTGGAGCCGCTACGATGTGGTCGGCTGGGGCCAGCCGGTGCGCACCAACGGGTGGG
>DATBBS010000218.1:0-7386 GCA_036270895.1 Xanthobacteraceae bacterium | reverse complement strand
CAACCCTGGGGTCCGGAGCCGAGCCGGAATGAGCCCGACCGCGTTCGGCGTGCTGCTCGTGGTGGTGAGCACGATGGTCGAAGGCTTAGGCCAGACCTTTCTCAAGAAATCCGCCCTCGACGTCTCGCGCCGGTCCTACTGGATCATGCTCGGCGTCGGCGTGCTCATCGTCGAGGTCGTGCTCTATTCGGGCGCGCTGCGGTACCTCTCCGTGAGCACGGCCTTTCCCATCACCAGCCTGAGCTTCGTGATGGTGACGCTCTTGTCGAAATGGCTGCTCGGCGAGCGCGTGATGCCGCTGCGGTGGCTGGGCGTCGCCCTGATCCTGATCGGCACCAGCCTGATCGTCGCCCACGCGTGAAGATGTTTGCGCGTGCTGCTTGCCGGTTCGTCATGGCCAGCGCTAGAGCGTTATCCTTTGAGATTGAATCACGGATTTCGTCATGGCCGGGCTTGTCCCGGCCATCCACGTCTTTGTTTTTGCTGATGCATAAAGACGTGGATGCCCGCGACAAGCGCGGGCATGACGGAGCGAGAATGACCAGATCACCCGCTAAGGCTTGAGATCGTTCGCCTGCGCCACGAAGGCGCGCACGTCGGGAAGGATCTCGGCCACGACGACGCGCGCCTCATCGCGGGTCATGCCCGGGCGTATGCGCGCGTGATAAAGCAGATTGAGCAGATACTGGTCGTAGAGGTCGAAGAACCCCATCTGCACGTCGTCGTTGAACATCGTCCAGGGGACCGATTCGTCGTCGTTGATCGGCCCCAGCGCCTGCAGAATCTCCTCATAGGCGCAGTCGTAGAAGATGAAATCGCCGACATCGACGACGAGGACGACCTCCGAGCGGATGATGCGGTAGCTGTCGTCCTTCTGGAATCCGGCGAGACATTGCGGCTCGAGCGCGCTCTGAATCTTGCGCGAATGCTCGCGTCCGAACAGGCCCGTGATGGTGCGGCCGAGATCGCGGTCGCGAATGAGCGTGATCACCACATTGGCGGCCTGGCGATCGCCGGTGAGCGCGATATCGAGCTTGTCGACATGGCTGCGGATGTCGTCGATGACCTGGTTGAGCTGCTGGCTGCGGTCGGGGCGGGCGCGGTTGTCGACATAGACGCGGATCGGACCGTCGAATTTGCGGATGCGGTCGATGCGCCCGGCCGTGTGGAACTCGGCGCCGAACGTGACCTTGAAGAATCCCTCGACGATCTGCGCGTCCGTGAAGGTTTTCGACTCGGCCGCCCGCCGGGCGCTGATCTCCTTGTCCTGGATGTTTTGCGCGCGCGTCGCCGTCAACGGCGAGCCGAGACAGAGAATCAACGCGACGGCGGCGACGCGCCGCGTGGGCGCGCCGCGGCCCGCATAACGCCGCTCTCGTAGTGCAGTCATTGGATCTGTGACCAAAGCCGCATGATGGCCGCCCGGCCATCATCATGACGCTTTAACGCCGCGGCTTCAACCGGTCGTTGCCGACGAAGCACACCGTCTCGTCGCAGGGAGCGTCAGGAGGCCGGAGACAGGCGCGCGGCTCGGCCTTGCAGGGCCCGGATGCGGTCGGCGAGGTTGTGGCCGGGCTGCCCGTCCCCGCCGCCGGCATCCTTGGGGGATTCGGCCGCCAGAATGGCCTCGATCGGCGAATTCGGGCCTTCGAGCGCCATGGTGAGCCGGGCGACCTCGGCCGCGATGTCGCTGATGCGCTCGCGCAACTGGGCGTCGTCCGCCCGGCCCGACGCCCAGCTCGCCTCGGCGTCGCGCAACATGGCGGAGAGATCCTGCTGCAGCTTCGCGCGCTCGTCGCGGATCTGCGCCAGCTCGGCCTGAAGGCGGACATTGTCGGCCCGGATCGTCTCGGCGGATTCGCGCTGGCGGCCGTCGGTCGAGGCGATCTCCGCGCGCAGGTCGGATCCGGCCTTCTGGGCGGTGTCGAGCTCGCCGCGCAGCTGGGCGACGGCATCTTCCCGCTCGACGACAAGGCGGCCCTGTTCGGCGAGCCGCGCGTCGAGGTCCTGCAGACGCCGCCCGAGGATTTCGGCCTCGGTCGTCTGGGCCACGAGCTGGCGCTCGAGCTGGGCGACGCGGTTGCCGAGATTTTCCACCTTGTGGCGCTCGTCGGCGAGCTCCTTGGTGGCCATATCGGCCTCGTCGCGCACGCGGACGAGGCGAATCTCGCTGTCCTTGGCGTTCTTCTCGGAGCGCTCGAGCTCCGACTTCAGGGCCTCGATCTGCATCCCGAGCGCCGCGATATCGACCTGCTGGCTGTCGGACACCATGATGCTGTCGCGGAGCTGGGCGGCGAGCCGGCCGAGCTCGGCTTCCTTCCCGGCGAGCGCGCGCTCCCGCTCCTGGATCGACGTCGTGTGATCGGCGATGTTCTGTCCGGCGGTGCGGATGTGGTCCTCGAGCTTCGGGATATGGTCCTCGAGCGCCTGCTGATGGGATTCCAACGCCCGGATGACGGCGAGCTTCTCGTCGAGGTCGCTCTTGAGGCGGCCGATCGCGTCGGCCTTTCGGCCGAGCTCGCTGAACTGGGCGGTCGACCTTGCCTTGAGCTGCTCGACGGTCATTTCGAGCCGCCGCGTCGACATCGCGAACTCCGCCCGCAACTGGTCCTTGTCGGCCTGGATCTCGGCCCTCGACAGCGGCGTCGCGGCCTCCAGCCGCCGCATGGTGAGCCGGGTCGCGCGGTTGTGGACGAGCGGGACCAGCACCAGCCCCAACAGACTCGCGCACAAGAACCCGATTCCAAAATACATGATCGTTTCGATCATGAACGCCTCCGGCTCCGCCTTGCGGTCAGAGCATCGTCACAAAAAATCCCGTTCCCGAACTGGTCCGGCCGGCCCACCGCTTCGCCGTTGAAAATGCGACCAAATTACGAACTTTGAGCGTGTTTCCCCATGCGGCTGATTGGAACCCGCGCCGACAACATGCCACGGCATCGGCGCTTCTGCCAGCGTGGCGGGTCGTTAACCTCAACCCCACGGCGCAGCGCTCATCGGTCCGCCGCCGCGCGCGGTTGCGCGTTCCGGTTCCGCGCGCTTCAGAACGGGTTCCAGGTCGATTGCGGCGTGAACTTGAGGTAGCCCACATTGGCGCCGAGCCGCAGCCCGACGCCCGAGCGGATCGGCACCACGACGATATTGTTCGAGGTCAGCGCCGTCATGCCGAAGCCGCCGATGAAATAGGCGGAGCCGTCGACGCCGCCGAAGCGCTGATAGATCGCGTGGGTGGCCGGCAGATTGTAGACCAGCATCATGGTGCGGGCGCCGTCGCCCCCGATGTCCCAGCCGAGCGAGGGTCCCTGAAAATAGACTTTCAGATCGCCGGCGTTCTTCGTGTAGAGCGTGCCCTCGCCGTAGCGCAGGCCGCCGAAGAACGCGCCGCCGGCCTCCTCGCCGAGCACGTAGCCGTTGGGCAGGCCCCATTGGCTCACCGCCTTCTCGATGATGGTGGCCAGCCCGCGCGAGACGCCGCCGAAGAAGCGGTGGCCGGCATCGAGCAATTCGCCCGACTCGAAGCGATCGTTCGAGCGCCCCTGCGCCCACGACACGCTCGGCGCGAGCGCCGTGAGGGCGAGCAGGAGCACCAGGGTTCGCAGGACAGTGCGCATCGCGTGGCTCCTCGGATTGCTGCGGATTCGCTTAACCAGTTGGACACCATCATGCGTTAGTGTCCGGTAAACGAATGGCTCGTGATCGGGTATCTCGTCACCGAAATTCGCGGGCGCGGTTTTGGCTACGGGATGCCGGATAGGGTCCCCGCGGTCTGTCTGTCCGGCCCCTTCGATGCAGATGTCGCGGACAGGACGCCGGATGGCCTGCGAATCGGAACACCATTGGGCGGAACTGTGACCTCAGCACGGCAGCAACCGCAAAGCGCGCGCGTGGGTGCGTCGTCCGGCGTGACCCGGGTGCTCTGCGGCGGCCTCGGCCTGGCGGCGATGCTGATCCTGGGCATGCCGTCCTGTCCCCGGGCCGTGGCGGCGACGACCGAACGGGTCGTTCACGACACCCATACCGGCCTTGCGATCAACGGCGTCGATCCGGTCGCCTATTTCACCGACGCGGCGCCGCTCGTCGGGCTTGCCGAATACGAATACCTCTATGCGGGCGTGGTCTGGCGTTTTCGCAACGGAGGAAACAGGGCCGCCTTCATGGCCAGCCCGGAGATCTATATGCCGCGCTTCGGCGGCTATGACGCGGTCGCCATCGGCCGCGCGTTGGCGCTGCCGGGCAATCCGCAGCTATGGGCGATCGTCGGCGAGCGGCTCTATCTCTTCTACAGCGAAGACGCGCGGGCGCGCTTCATGGCCAAACCGGACGACGCGATTGCGCTGGCGGATAACAAGTGGCCCGCCCTGGTGGATACGCTGGTCAACTAAACTTGGGCGCCACGCGCGCCGCTCAGTCCGCCATCGCGTCGACGCGGCGCGCGGGATCGCCCCAGGCGACGAACCCCGGCACCTTGAAGCCGTGCTGCCAGCCTCCGTAACGCACGGGCTGGCCGGACGGCGTCGTCACGAGGCCGCCCGCCGCGGCCACGATGGCATGGCCGGCGGCGGTGTCCCACTCGCAGGTCGGGGATAGGCGGGGATAGAGGTCGGCGGACCCTTCCGCGATCTTGCAGAATTTCAGCGCCGACCCGCATGCCATTCGCTCGGCGACCGCGAGGCGATCGAGAAACGCGCTGGTGGCGGCATCGAGATGCGAGCGGCTGACGGCCGCCACCAGGCCGCCGGCGGGATTGCGGCGGCAGCGGATGGCGACCGGAGCGGCCGGACCCGCCAGCGCGAGGCGCTCCGCGCCGTGCCCCTCCATGCCCCTGAAGACGAGCCCGAGCGCAGGCGCCGCGATGAACCCGGCGACCGGCCGTCCGTCCGTCACGAGCGCGATGTTGACCGTGTATTCGCCGCGGCCGGCGATGAATTCCTTGGTTCCGTCCAGCGGGTCGACGATCGCAAAGCTCTCGCCGGGCGCCTGCGCGCCGGCGGGACGTTCCTCCGACACGACGGCGATGCCCGGAAGCAGGCGACTAAGGCCCTGGCAGATGACGGCGTCGGCGGCCTCGTCGGCGGCGGTGACGGGGGTGCGGTCCGGCTTCATCCGCGTCGCCAACGCCTGCGGGGCGACCGCCAGGATGGCGGCGGACGCCCGCGCCACCAATTCGGTCAGCTTGCCGACGAGGTCGGCGTCGAGCGCCCGGAGAATGGGGGATTTTTGCGTCACCAGCCGCTCCTTCTCGCCTTGGCAGGCCCGTGCCGCCCGGTGTATCACCGCGCCGTGTCGAAAATCTCGCCCGAGTCGGCACCTTACCTCTCAGCTGTCGCGGAGAAGCCCTTCATGGCCGTCACGCTCGAATCCCTCGACCTCGCCGCACTCCTGTGCTCGCGCGTCTGTCATGATCTGATCAGCCCTGCGGGAGCGATCGTCAACGGGCTCGAGGTGCTGGAGGAATCGAATGACGAGGAAACCAAGACCTTCGCCCTCACGCTGATCAAGAAGAGCGCCCGGACGGCGACCGCGCGCCTGCAGTTCTGCCGCATCGCCTTCGGGGCCGCCGGGTCGATCAAGGCGCAGGTCGATACCGGCGATGCCGAGCAGGTCGCGCGCGGCTTCATCGAGGACGAGAAGGTCAAGCTGACGTGGAATCTGCCGCGCGCCTTGCTGCCAAAAAACCGGGTCAAGCTTCTGCTCAACATGCTGGTGGTGGCGGGCCAGGCAATTCCGCGCGGCGGCACGCTGACGCTCGACCCTGTCGGCACGGGCGAGACCACGAGCTTCCGGGTCACCGCTGTCGGTCTCAACGGCCGCGTCCCGCCGGCCATCCACGCATTGCTGGCGGGTGGAACCGACGGCGAGACGATCGACGCCCACGCGATCCAGCCGTATTACACCGGCCTCCTGGCGCGCGCCTGCGGCCTCACGGCGACGATCGCGGCCGAGGGCGACGCCATCGTGATCGCGGCGAGCTGAGGCGCCCGCCCGCGATGGCGACATGACGCAGCAGGCGCGCGCGTCAACGCTTCGCTATGGTTAATCAAGCCTAAACGCGTGTCGTCGCGGCGCGCCGCGACGCGCGCCCTTGCGGGCCAGCGAATTTCGCGGCCCGCCTCATGAGGCCGGGCCGGCTTCAGCCGTCAAACGAGCCCGTGCAAAAAATTTATTGGGATCACGACTTTGCGGACAGCCGTCGGGCGCGGTCTCGCAACGAAACTTAAACTCTTTACCAACACACTACGTCCGCTCAAGCAAGGCGCGGCTTCCGGTCGCGTCCATTCCCGAAGGCTTGCTTTCATGGACGATCTGCTCCGCGAGTTCCTGACTGAAACAGGCGAAAGCCTCGATACGGTCGACGTGGAGCTCGTACATTTCGAACAGGAACCGAACAACGCCAAGATCCTGGACAACATCTTCCGGCTTGTTCACACGATCAAAGGCACCTGCGGCTTTCTCGGATTGCCGCGGCTCGAAGCGCTCGCCCACGCCGCCGAGACGCTCATGGGCAAGTTTCGCGACGGCATGCCGGTAACCGGCAACGCGGTCACGCTCATCCTGTCGACCATCGACCGCATCAAGCAGATTCTCGACGAGCTCGAGAAGCAGCAGCACGAGCCCGCGGGCGTCGATTCCGATCTCATCGGCGAGCTCGAGCGCCTGGTGATCGAGGCGCCGGGTTCGGCTGCCGCGCCGGCCGCTGCTCCCGCGGCCGCTCCGGCCCCCGCTGCGCCCGCGCCCGCGTCGCCGGGATCGATGCCGTTCCAGAAGCTCGAACGTCCGCTGCGCGTCGGCGAGGTCCCGCTCGACGAGCTCGAGCGCGCATTCCGCGAGACGGCCGGTCCGGAGGCGGAGGCCGCGGTGACGGCCGCGCTGGAAGCCAAATTCGCCAACCCGGAGGCCGACAAGGCGCCCGGCGGCGAGGACGACAAGGCCGAGGCCAAGATCGCCAACCAGACGCTGCGGGTGAATGTGGAGACCCTCGAGCGCCTGATGACCATGGTGTCGGAGCTGGTGCTCACGCGCAATCAGCTTCTCGACATCGTGCGCCGGCACGAGGATTCCGAATTCAAGGTTCCGCTCCAGCGCCTGTCGAGCGTGACCGCCGAGCTGCAGGAAGGCGTCATGAAGACGCGCATGCAGCCGATCGGCAATGCGTGGCAGAAGCTGCCGCGCATCGTGCGCGACCTCTCGGGCGAGCTCGGCAAGCAGATCGAGCTCGACATGCGCGGCGCCGACACCGAGCTCGATCGCCAGGTGCTCGAGCTCATCAAGGATCCGCTGACCCACATGGTCCGCAACTCGGCGGATCACGGCCTGGAGACGCCGGCCGAGCGCCGCGCGCTCGGCAAGCCCGAGAAAGGCACCATCCGCCTCGCCGCCTATCACGAG
>DATBBS010000217.1:0-11541 GCA_036270895.1 Xanthobacteraceae bacterium | reverse complement strand
GACCAGGATGAAGGGTTGATAGACGCCGCGCGCGACGTCTTTCGGCCAGCCGCGCAGCTGGGTCCAGATGGTGGTCAGAACGCCCGAATAGCCGCCGATCCCGCCCAGGATGCCGGACACGAAGCCGACCGCGGCGTCGGCTGCCCGGCCGCCGGCTTTGAGGCACGGCAACCGGGGTGTGGCCAGCGCATAGACCCCGTAGGCGATGAGAAAGAAGCCGAGCGCGCCCTTGATGGCATGCGGATCCGAACGCGTGAGCACATAGACGCCGATCGGGACCCCCAGCAGGCCGCTGATGATGAAAGGGGAGACCCGCCGCGGCTCGATCGTGCGGCGAATGCGCCAGATCAACCCGATATGCAGCGATGTGCCGCACGCCGCCACCAGCAGCGTGGTGTGCAGCGGATCGAGCACGTGCAGCCACAGCGCGGTCGCGGCCAGCGCGAATGCGAAGCCGGCGACGCCGACCGCGAAGGCGCCAAGGAATGCGCCCAGCCAGACGAAACCGAGAATTTCGAGGTTCATGCCCGCCACGGTTGGATCATCCATGGTCGCGCGGCGGACGCGATCCGCCGGGGTCGACGAACGATGTTCCGGGACGGCTGGCGGGGCGCCGAAAAGAGAATACCATGGCTGCTGATATCGCCGTGGGGGCGGCCACACAAGATCGCCGGAGGGATCACGGCCCGGCACTGGGGGGAAGATGCGCCGCGTGACCGTCGCGACCGCGCTCGCCGCCGTGCTGATCGGCGCCGTGCCGGCGATCGCGCAACAATATCCCGCGCGCCCGATCACCGTGATCGTGCCCTTCACGGCCGGCGGCCCGACCGACGTGCTGGCGCGCGTGCTGGGACAGCACATGAGCCAGACCCTCGGCCAGCAGATCGTGATTGAGAACGTCACCGGCGCCGGCGGCACGCTCGGCTCCGTCCGCGTCGCCAGGGCGGCGCCCGATGGCTACACCCTGGTGATGGGAAACATCGGCACCCACGCGGCGGCCGTCGGGCTCTACAAGAACCTGGCCTATGACCCGAGCGCCGACTTCGCGCCCATCATGGTGATCGCCACGACGCCGATGGTGCTCGTCGCCAGGAAGGATCTGCCGGTCGAGACGCTCGGGGATCTTGTCGCGCTCGCAAAGCAGCGCCGGGTCACGATCGGAAGTGCCGGCACCGGCTCGGCCGCGCACCTCACGCTGCTGCTGTTCGCCAGCCTCACCAAGGCGGACGTTCAGCACGTGCCTTATCGCGGGCTGTCGCAGGCCATGAACGACCTGCTGGCGGGCCAGATCGACGCCATCTTCGACCAGGTTATTTCCGCGAGCCCGCACATCCTGGGCGGCGCCGTCAAGCCGATCGTCGTCACGGCGCAAAGTCGCGCAAAAGCCGTTCCCCAGGTGCCGACCTCGGTCGAAGCCGGCCTGCCGGATCTCCAGACGATCACCTGGACCGCGCTGTTCGCCCCCAAGGGAACGCCGCCATCCATCGTCGAGCGCGTCCACGCTGCGGTCGACCAGGCGATGCAGGATCCGGCCGCGTCCAGACGGCTCGCCGAGATCGGCGCCGATCTTCCGCCGCCGGGCGCGCCGCGCAGCCCGCAGGCGCTCGCCGCGCTCGTGAGCTCTGAGGTGGCCAAATGGGTGCCGCTGATCCGCGCGTCCGGCACCGTCGGCGAGTAAGCGGTCGTGCGGCTGACCGACGAGGAGCAGGCGATGCGGGCCGGCACGTTCGGTCCCGCCACCCAATGGGCGATCGAGCACCAGATCCAGGTCGGGCGTTATCTCGGCGCCGCCGACTTCGTGCCGGTCTCCCAGGCTCACATCATGGCCGACACCGAATCGCTCGGCGCGGCCGGCGTCGAATGGCTCGAGCGTTGGGCGCGCCTTCCCGAGGCGCAGCGGCGCGTGCGCGTTCCGACCATCACCGATCCACGCGGCACCGACTTCGCGGCCGCGCATCGGCTCAAGCACGAGTCCTGGATGCTCGATCTGGAACGCCGCGCCATTGCGGCCTTCGAGGCGCTCGGCGTCCTCATGACCGACACCTGCATCAACTACCAGACCATCATGGCGCCGGTGCGCGGCGAGCACGTCGCCTATGGGGACACGGGCGTGGTCATTTATTGCAACAGCGTATGCGGGGCGCGCTCGAACTTCGAAGGCGGCCCCTCCGCCTTGAGCGCCGGCCTCACCGGCCGCACGCCGCGCTACGGCTATCATCTCGACGCGCACCGGCGGGCGACGCTGGTGGTCCAGGTCGCGGCGACGCCGCGCGAGCTCAACGACTGGGGGGCGCTGGGCGGGATCGTCGGACGGCTCGCGGGCGACTATTGGCAGGTTCCGGCGCTGATCGGCATCGATCGCGTTCCCGGCTCCGACGAGATGAAGCATTTCGGCGCCGCGCTGGCGAGCTATGGCTCGGTCGCGCTGTTCCATATGGTCGGCATCACGCCGGAAGCGCAGCGCCTCGACGACGTCATTCCGGACGGCGACCTCCGCACCCATGACGTGGGCGAGAACGATATCCACGCGTTCCAGGCCGCCTATGCGCGAGAGATCGACAAGGTCGACCTCGTGGTCTTCTCGGCGCCGCAGCTCAGCCTGGTCGAGATGCGGCAACTGGCCGGCCTGCTCGACGGCCGGCGCGCCGAGATCCCGCTGCTCGCCGTCACCAGCCCGCAGGTCAAGCCCGACGCCGACCGCATGGGGCTGACCGCGCGCATCGAGGCGGCCGGCGGCACGGTGCTGTCCGGCATGTGCTTCTACCAGAGCTATGCCCGCGAGATGGCCGAGGCGAACGGGTGGAAGCGGCTCGCCACCAATTCGGCGAAGCTCACCAACATCATCGGCGGCTATGGCTACCGGCCGGCGCTCCTGTCGATGGAGGCCTGCGTGGCGGCCGCCTGCGCGGGCGGAAGGATCGGCGCATGAGCCGGATCTTCTACGCGGCGGCCGGCATGGGCGCCAAGGTCCAGGCGCCGGCGCTCGTCGCCAAGGACGGCTTTTCGGCGCGCTACGACCTCGATCGTATCCGCGGCGTGTTCTCGCGTCCGCAGCACAAGCTCGCCGGCGAGAATTACGTCGGCCGCGTGCTGGTGCTCGACGCCGCCAAGGGCGGCGTCGCCACCGCCTGGATGCTGTACGAGATGAAGGCGCGCGGCATCGTGCCCGCGGCGCTCGTCTTGAATGCGATCAACCCGATCATGGTGCAGGGCGCCGCCCTTGCCGACTTCACGATGATCTCGGGCTTCGACCAGGACATCACACAGGCGATCGCGAGCGGCGCCCTGGTCGAGGTCGACCCGACCGCCGAGCGCCCCTTCATCCGGGTCGTGTGACGCCGGCCGCGCCACAGCCGAAGGTCGCATTGTTCCCGAGTGCCCCTGCCGATCACGCGCCATAGTTCTCGCAACGACAAATTCCGCGTCATGATCACGTCATGGTATAGGTTGCAGGCCGTTTGATCCGGCGACGCCTGATCCGGCGCGGCAGTGGGGGACGAATGACATCGACCGGCAGCGCGAACTCGCTGACTCTCGCCGAAATCGCGTTGCTGACCGGCGCTGTTCCGCGCGACGGGGTCACGTTGTCGCATCAAATCACCGGCATCGCGCCGATCGACCACGCGGGCCCGGGTGACCTCACGTTCATCGACAATCCGAAATTCGCCGCCGCGCTGGAGGTCACCAAGGCGGGTGCGGTCCTGACCACGGAGCGGTTCGAAGGCCACGTGCCGGCAAGCGTCAACCTGCTGCGCACGCGCAAGCCCTACCGCGCCTTCGTCATAGTGGCGCGCGAGTTCTACCGCGACCGGCTGCGGCCGACCTCGGCGTATGAGGCGGACGGCGTGATGCCCGGCGCCCATGTGCATCCGTCGGCCGAACTCGCAGCCGGCGTCACCGTCGATCCGGGCGCTGTGATCGGTCCGCGCGTCGTCATCGGCGCCGGCGCCAGCATCGGCGCCAATACGGTGATTGGCGCCGACGTGCGCATCGGCTGCGACTGCGCGATCGGGCCGAACTGCACGGTGATCCATTCGGAGCTCGGCAACCGGGTCATCCTGCATCCGGGCTGCCGCATCGGCCAGGACGGTTTTGGTTACGTGTCGAGCCCGGAAGGCCACGCCAAGGTGCCGCAGGTCGGGCGCGTCGTCATTCATGACGACGTCGAGATCGGCGCCGGAACCACGGTCGACCGCGGCGGCATGCGCGACACCGTCATCGGCGAGGGCACCAAGATCGACAACCTGGTGCAGATCGGCCACAACGTGGTGATCGGCCGTCACTGCATCATCGTGGCGCAGTCGGGACTGAGCGGCAGCGTGACGCTGAAGGATTTCGCCGTCCTGGCGGCACGGGTCGGGATCTATCCGCACGTGACGGTGCACGAAGGCGCGCAGATCTCGGCGCGCGCGACCGTGCGGCGCGACGTGCCGGCCGGCGAGAAATGGGGCGGGCTTCTCAATGCCAAACCGCTGCGGCAGTCGATGCGCGAGATGATCGCGATCGAGCGATTGGCGCAGACCGGCATGGCAGTCGCGAGTTCCTCGATCTCGGGAACGACGTCGGAGGGCGCGACGGCGCCAGGGGCGACGTCCGACGCCAAGGCAACGCAGGAGTGAAGTAATAGCGAATAGCGGATAGCGGATAGATCTACTCGCTACTCGCTGTTCGCGGTCACCCCGCGTTGAGCAGGAAGGCGAGCGCGACCGCGAACACCGTCGCGGCGCAACCCGAGAGCACCGCGACCGTGCGCTCGCGAATATTCAGGAATTCGATGGCGAGAACGCGCAGCCCCAAGATCATATGGGTCGCCAGCGCCGCCACAAGCGCGCCCTCGGCCAGCTTGACGAAAGCCGTGTTGGTGGCCGCCAGGAAGCTGTCGAAGGCGGCCGCGCCGTCGAGCGCGGTCGCCAGCGCCAGGAAATGCAGCGGCAGAAAGATCGCGAGCGCGATGCCCGACAGGCGATGCAGCAGCGCCGCCAGAAAACCGGGTTGCGTGTGTGAGGCGCGCATCATGCGGCGTAGACCGCGAACACGGCGCGCAAGCCGAGCACGAGCAGACAGGCCGCGAAAACCGCGAGCGCTCCGTCGAGCGTAGGCCCGCGCCAGGGCGTCCATTCGCGGACCACATTGCGCAGCCCGATCGGGGCATGCACCGCGACCGCAACGACGAACAGCGCGTAGAAGGCGAAGAATGCCGGATTGCCATGGGTGCGGCCCAGGATCTCGCCCGCCGTCAGCCCGCCGCGCACCGCATACAGAATGGTCGCGAGATGCACCGTCACGGCCAACGCCAGAACGGCAGCGCTCAAGCGTTGGGCAAGGAAAAGCAGCGGGGTCATCGGCCGCCCTTCAGCGCATGCCGGACCATCGCGCGCTTGAGACCAGCAATCGAATAGGTCGGCGCGATCGCCTTGGGGCAGAAAGACGTGCAGCTCATATGGGTATGGCAGGCCTGGCAGCCGGAATCGCCCGACACCGCCGCCAGCCGCGCATCATGCCCGCCGTCGCGCACGTCGTTCACCAGGGTCCAGGCGCGGTTGAGCGCGGCCGGGCCGAGGTAATTCTTGTCCCATGCGACCACGTCGCAGGCCGAATAGCAGATGCCGCAGCCGATGCATTCGATCGCCGCGTCGGCGGCCCGGCGTTCGGGCGTTCCCGGCGGCACGACCGCGAAATCCTTCCCCGCCCGCGCGTCCGGCTCGAAATAACCGTGCGCGTCCTCCCATTTGTCGAAAAACCGCGTCATCTCCACCGCGAGATCCTTGACCACGGTGAAATTGCGCAGCGGCTCGAGCCGCAGGGCACCATCGGGGTTCGCGACCTCCGATACGCGCGTCCGGCAGGTCCAACGCGGCCGGCCGTTCACCACCATGGCGCAGGATCCGCACATGCCGACCCGGCAGGCGAAGCGGTAGGAGAGCGTCGGATCCTGATCGCGCTGGATCTCGGTGACGACGTCGAGCACGGTCTGATTGAGGCGGCGCGGCACGCCGAAGGCCTGGAACGCGCCGGTGTCGGTGCCGCGCCAGACTTCGACCCGCAGCTTCGACTCTTCCGTTGCCACCGAGTCGTCTCTCCTTGTCATCGCCCACAAACAGACGACGTAGGATGGGTCAGGCGACGCAGGTCGGGTTTACCCGACCTGCGCTTTAATGATGCCGATCTCGGGCAAGCCCGACATCGGCGTGCCGTAACCCATCATGGCACACACATCGGTGGGTTTCGCTTCGCTCAACCCACCCTACGATCCCGGCAGCTTGTGGATGGCGTCGAAGAACACGTCCTGCCATTGGGCGGGCTTCGCGGCGATCAGGCCGACACGGCTCATGAAATCCGCGTAGGACATGATCCGCTTCGGCACCATGGTCCATTCGTTCTCCGGCAGGCGCATCATGCGCTCGATCTCGGCGACCGGGATTTTCGAGTTCTCGTTCTTCACCCAGACCCTGGCGGCTTCCGCCGGATCCTTGGCGATCTGCTTCATCGCGTCGTCGAGCGCGGCGATGAATGCCTGCACGACCTTGGGGTTGTCGTCGTGGAACTTCGTCGTCGCCCAGACGACGTTGAAGGTGTGCGGGCCGCCCAGCACTTCGTAGCTGTCGAGCACCTTGTGGACGCGCTTGTCCTCGAGTTCCTGATACATGAAGGGCGCGGAGGTGAAATGGGCGGTGATCTCGGACTTGCCGCTCAACAGCTGCGCCATGCCGTCCGGATGGCTCAGCGTCACGGTGAGCGAGTCGAGTTTGTCGTATTGACCCGGGCCGAACACCTTCTCGGCCGCCATCTGCAGCGTGACCGCCTGGATCGATACCTTGACGCCCGGCAGCGCGATCCGGTCCTTGTCGGTGAAATCCTTGATCGTCTTGACGCTGGGGTTGTTGCTGTTGAGATCGAGCGGCATGGCGTTGAGCGCCGCCACGCCCTTCACGCCGAGATTGCCGCGGGTCTTGCTCCAGATGGTGAGCAGCGGCCCGACGCCACCCGAAGCGAAATCGAGATTGCCCGAGATGATCGCCTCGTTCATCGGCGGTCCGCCCGTGAACTGGACCCATTCGGTCTTGAGGTCGAGGCCCATCTGGCGCCCCTGCGCCTCCAGCAGCTTCTTCTCCTCCATGATGGTCAGCGGCAGATAGGAAATGCCGAACTGCTTGGCGATGCGGATCGTCTTGGTCTGGGCGCCGGCGGAGGAAGCCGCGAAGCTCACGGAAGCGGCCGCCAACGCGACGGCCATACACGCGGAACGGGTTTTATGCGACGCCATGGGGTTCACCTTTTGCTGCCTGCCTCGCACCAGCGAAACATTTTAGCCGGCCCGGTCAAGGGACGCGCCGTCGCAGCAGGCCCGTTTTGATGGGCCGATCCTTGCGTTGACTCCGGTCTCTTATGTCTCATAGAAGACTTTAATTGCCGGGTCTATCGCATTGGAGGAGTCATGGGCGTCCCGCAGCTGCTGGTGCACAACAAGAAGGACACGGTCGGCGTCGTCGTGGTCGAAGGCCTCAAGGCCGGGACGAGCATGACCTGCGTGGTCACGGCCGACAACTCCTCGTTCCGGCTCAAGTCCAAGATGAACGTCCCGATCGGTCACAAGATCGCGCTCGTCGACATCAAGAAGGGCGACACGGTCCTGAAATACGGCCAGGACATCGGCAAGACCGTCGCCGACATCAAGAAGGGCGAGCATGTGCACGTCCATAATCTCAAGACCAAGCGGTGGTGAGCCATGGCCAAGAACGGTAAGCGCAACGGCAAGTCCCGCCGCAGGTCCGGCAAGTCGAACATGAAATTCTCCGGCTGGCGGCGTGAGAACGGCCGCGTCGGGGTGCGCAACCATGTCGTCATCCTGCCTCTCGACGACCTCTCCAACGCCGCCTGCGAGTCGGTGGCCAACAACATCAAGGGCACGCTCGCGATCCCGCACGCCTATGGGCGGCTGCAATTCGGCGAGGATCTCGACACTTTCTTCCGCACCCTAATCGGCACCGGCGCGAACCCGAACGTCGCCGCCGTCGTGGTGATCGGCATCGAGGACGGCTGGACCAAGCGCGTGGTCGACGGCATCAAGAAGACCGGCAAGCCGGTGACCGGCTTCGGCATCGAGGGCTCGGGCGATATCATGACGGTCGCCAAGGCGTCGCGCGTGGCCAAGGACTATCTGCAGTGGGCCTCCGAGCTGAAGAAGGAGGAGTGCGACATATCCGAGCTCTGGGTGTCGACCAAATGCGGCGAGAGCGACACTACGACCGGGCTCGCTTCCTGCCCGACCGTCGGCAACATGTATGACAAGCTCATCCCCAAGGGCATCTACGGCATTTTCGGCGAGACCTCGGAGATCACCGGCGCGGAGCACCTCGCCAGGAAGCGCGCCGCCAATCCGAAAGTCGGAGAGAAGTGGTACAAGGTATGGAAGGCCTACGAGGACGAGGTCATCCAGGCGCACAAGACCGATGACCTGTCGGAATCCCAACCCACCAAGGGCAATATCGCGGGCGGCCTCACCACCATCGAGGAGAAGGCGCTCGGCAATCTCGAGAAGATCGGGCGCAGGTGCACGTATATCGACGTGCTGGCACCGGCCGAGGCGCCGAAGAAAGGTCCGGGCCTCTATTACATGGACACGTCCTCGGCCGCGGCCGAATGCGTCACCCTGATGGCGGCGGCCGGCTACGCGGTGCACACCTTCCCGACCGGCCAGGGCAACGTGATCGGCAACCCGATCGTGCCGGTGATCAAGATCAGCGGGAATCCGCGCACGATCCGCACCATGTCGGAGCATGTCGACGTCGACGTCTCCGGCATCCTGCGCCGCGAGATGACCATCTCGGAGGCCGGCGACGCCCTGATCGACATGGTGGTTCGCACCGCCGATGGGCGCCTCACCGCCGCCGAGGCGCTCGGTCACCGCGAATACTCCCTGACCAAGCTCTATCGCAGCGCCTGAGCGGCGCGCGTTCCTTTCACATTCGGTCGCATTTTCCACCGCGAAGAGGTAACAGTTCCGGAGCAGTCCGGGCTTTCACCGGGAAATGCTCCGAGCAGCGGAATCCCCGATGGTCGACGCCTCCGTCCCTAGGGCCCCGGCCATGGCGGCCGCGTTGCGCCGGCTCGCGCCGGGCTTTGCGCTGTCGGGGATGGTCGCCGTCATGGCGGTCGCGGGCGCGCCTTTCGTCGCGCGCATCTTGCCGATCCCCGCGATGGTGCTCGCTTTACTGATCGGCATTGCGCTCAACCGCGTCGCTGCGCGACCGGTTTTCCAGCCTGGTCTCGTGTTCTGCATCAAGCAGCTGTTGCGCTGGGCGGTCGCACTGCTCGGGCTGCGCATCGCGCTCGGCGATATTGCGGCGCTCGGGCTGGCGACCGGCATCCTGGTCGTGGTCGCGATGGTGGTCACGATCGCGGCGGGTTTCGTTTTCGCCCGCCTGCTCGGCCTCACCGCGCCCTACGGGGCGCTCGCCGGGGTCGGGACCGCGGTCTGCGGCGCCTCGGCGACACTGGCGACCTCGGCCGTGCTGCCGGATTATGCCGGCAAGGAGACCGACGTCGTGTTCGTGGTGGTGGCCGTCAATGCGCTAGCCACGCTCGCGATCGTCATCTATCCGCCGCTCTGCGCGGCGCTTGGATTTGGCGACCAGTTGACGGGGGTCATGCTGGGGGCGACCATCCACGATGTCGCGCAGGTGGTCGGCGCCGGCTATGCGGTGTCAGAAACCGCCGGCAACGCCGCCGTCATCGTCAAGCTGTTCCGTGTATTCCTGCTCCTGCCGGTCGTGCTCGCGACCGGATGGTGGTTCGCACGCAAGGGCGTCGCCGCCAGCGCGGCCCGTGTGCCGGTGCCGGTCTTCGCCTTCGTGTTTCTCGGCCTTTGCGTGCTCAACAGCGTCCTGCCGTCGATCGTCACCGTGGCGCCGCTCTATGCGGCGGCGAAGGCTCTTCTGGTCGGGGCCTCGACCGGCGGGCTTCTGGTGGCGATCGCGGCGCTCGGGCTCGGCACCTCGATCGCCGCAATCGGAACGCTCGGCTGGCGGCACATCGCGACGGTCGGCGCCACCACCCTGGTGATCCTTGCGGTGGTGACGGCCGGCCTCGCGCTCATGCGCTGAGCACCACCATGCCGACCCTGACGCTGGACCAGGCCGAAAGTCTCGTCGCCGACGCGCTGACGCGATGCAGGACGCGCCGCGACAATGCGGCCTGCGTTGCCGGCGCCCTGGTGGCGGCGGAAGCCGACGGGCTCAAGGGTCACGGCCTCACGCGCGTGCCGAGCTATGCGGCCCAGGCCAAGGCCGGCAAGGTCGACGGGCTTGCGGTCCCGGCGATCGAGCGGCCGCGGCCGGGCGCCGCGACGATCGACGCGAAGCACGGCTTTGCGTATCCGGCGCTCGCTGCGGCGGTCGCGATGTTGCCGCAGATGGCGCGCGCAGCCGGCATCGCCTGCGCGGCGATCCGGCGCTCGCATCACTGCGGCGCCGCCGGTCACCCGGTGGAGCGGCTGGCCGAGCAGGGCCTGGTCGCCATGATGTTCGCCAATACGCCCGCCGCGATCGCGCCCTGGGGCGCCGCCACACCGGTGTTCGGCACCAATCCGATCGCCTTCGCGTGCCCCCTGCCCGGCCGCCCGCCCGTGGTGATCGATCTTGCGCTCTCCAAAGCGGCGCGCGGCAATATTCTGGCCGCCAAGCAGAAAGGCGAGAGCATTCCGCGAGGCTGGGCGCTCGACGCCGCCGGTCTGCCGACCAGCGATCCGGACGCCGCGCTCGCCGGCACGATGCTCCCCGTGGGCGACGCCAAGGGCACGGCGCTTGCGCTGATGGTGGAATTGCTCGCCGCCGGTCTCACCGGAGCGAAGTTTGCCGCCGAGGCCTCGTCTTTTCTCGACGCCGAAGGTCCGCCGCCCGGCACCGGCCAGCTCATCATCGCGTTCGATCCGGCGGCCTTCGGCGCCTCGATCGAACGTTTCGGCGCGCTGACCGCCGCGATTGAATCGCAGCCGGGCGCGCGCCTGCCCGGAACGCGACGGCTCGCCGCGCGGCGCAAGGCGGCACGCGAAGGACTGCCGGTGAGCGATGCATTATTGCGGGAGATCGAGGCGCTTTAGCGCGCAGACGACGGCGTCCGGACCCAGTACAATAGGCGAGGCCCAATATATCCGCAGGAGTGTGACATGCCGCAATGGCTCGCGACGATAGGTGCGGCGCTCGTTTGGCTGGCAGCGGCATCGACCGCCGCATCGGCGCAGGCGCTGGAGAAGAAGCAGTTCAATTACAGCGAATGGACCAAGGGCCGCTTTTCCGAGGCGGTCACCGTGACCGGTCCGGGCAAGATGATCTTCCTGGCCGGGGTCGGCGCCGAGGACGAGAACGGCAAGGGCGGGGATATCCTGCACAAGGGCGACTTCACGGGCCAATGCCAATACGCCTATGACAAGATCAAACGGCTGCTCGAGAAACAGGGCGCGACGCTCGGCGACGTGGTGAAGATGGTCACCTACATCACCGATGCCCGCTATCAGGCCGATTACGGCAAATGCCGGGTCGAGGC
>DATBBS010000216.1:0-4025 GCA_036270895.1 Xanthobacteraceae bacterium | reverse complement strand
TGCCGACCGAGACGTAGCCGCCGTCCTTGGTGCGGCGCTCGCTGATGTGGAGCCAGCGGCCGTCCTCGAGCTGGGCCTCGAAGGTGCGCGCGCCCGGCGTCAGGCTGTCGTCATTGGCGCTGGTGGTGCGCACCACCGGCCGGCGTCCGGCGGCGACCACCGCCTCATAGGCGGTGCCCGTCGTGATCGTGTCGTCCGGAAGGTCGTGCAGCGCCTGAAAGTTGGAGTTGCAGAGCACCAGCCGGTTGTCGGCGTCCCACAGCACGAAGGCTTCCGGGATGGTCTCGATCGCGTCGCGCAGGCGCAGATCCGCCGCGATGGTCTTTTCCATCAGATGCTTCTGCTCGGTGATGTCGACCGCGATGCCGATCAGATGCGGGTCGGCGCCGTCGCTCTGGCGAATGATCTCGCAGCGTGCGCGCAGCCAGACCCAGTCGCCGCAGGCGTGGCGCATGCGGAATGCGCGGTCGATCGACCGCGTCTTGCCGTCGGCGAGCTGCGTCGCGAGCTCGTAGAGCCGGATGTCGTCGGGGTGGACCAGCGCGCCGACTTCCCCGAAGGTGAGCAGGTCGTCGCGCGGGTCGAGGCCGAGAATGGCGAACATGGAATGGGACCAGAAGATTCTCCCGCGCGCGAGGTCCCAGTCCCACAACCCGCAGCGCCCGCGGTTGAGCGCCGTGTCGATCCGCGCGCGTACGGTGTCATAGATCGCGTCCGCCTCGCGTGCGCGCGTCGCCTGCCAATGGAAGGCGAAGCCGAGGATGAGGACCACGAACCCGGTGGTGGCCGACAGCGTGACGGTGAGCACGGTGTCGGACCGCCAAGGCGCGAGCGCCTGCGCGTGGGGCTGGATGACGGCGACCTGGCCGAGCGGCGCCTTGAGCAGGCGCACGGTCGCGAAGGCCGGGGTGCCGTCCGCGAGCGGCGTCTCCAGCACGCCGGCGGTGGCGCCGAAGGTCGTGAGCGGCTGGTCGGGCCCGAGGATGTCGAGCAACGGCCGTCCCAGCATGCGGGAGGGCGCAGCCCCCACGATATTGCCGTCGAGATCGCTGACGAGAACCTCGCGCCCGCCGTCGCGGGCGCGCGGCGGAAGCGATCGATCGAGCAGCTCCTGGACGCCGTGCAGGACGTCGTTCTTCGAGGTCGTCACCGCCTGATCCAGACGCGCGCCGAGCAGGTCGGCGATTGCGTCGAGCTCCGTGACGACCGTCGCGATCGCCTGATGCCGATGATCGTGCACCTGCACGCCGGCGCCGAACGCCATGGTGAGCAGGAAGGCGATGATGAGAACGGGGACCGCGCGGCGCAATGCCGGCTCTGCGACGAGGAGGCGCCGATACGCGGGCTTGGCGATCGATTGAGCCAGGCCTTTGATCGAATCCGTACTCGGTGACGCGCTCGCGAGAGCGGGCGTCATGCCAAGCCTCCCCCTTTGGAACTTCCCCATCCGGACTCGGGCAGGATGCGCCGCAGCGCTCGCCGAATCACCGTCATTGGAATCGATTGCCGAATCTTTGTCGAGAGTCCCCGAATCGATTTTTAAGAAATTATTACCTCCGGCGGGAAATGCGAAAATACGCATGTGGCATGGGGTTACGGAAGTTGCCCGAACCGCTTCCGACGCTGTCCACACCCCCTGTTTCAGGGCCTTGACACGCATGAGCGCCGGCCACCGCCAAGGCCGGCAACCGCCGCATCATGTGTCGGCGAGCGAACGCTCGACGATGTCGCGCACGTCGGGGGAGAGCGAGGGTGCGGCCGCCACCCGCTTGAGCTCGGCCTCCGCCTTGAGGCGCCGCGTCGTCTCGAGCGCACGCCAGCTTCGGAACGCCGTCATCATGCGCGAGGCGACCTGGGGATTTTTCCCGTCGAGCGCCAGCACGGTGTCGGCCAGGAACGCGTAGCCGGCGCCGTCCGGGCGGTTGAACTGGGTCTGGTTCATCTGCGTGAAGGCCCCCACAAGGGCGCGCACGCGGTTCGGATTTCCGAGCGAAAAGGCGGGGTGGCGCGTGAGCTCGTGCACCCGCTCGAGCGTCGCCGGCTCCGGGATCGCGGCCTGCAGCGCGAACCATTTGTCGATCACCAGCGGATCGGACTGATAGCGGCGGTAGAAATCGTCGATGGCGGCCTGGCGCTCGCGCACCGGGTAGAGCGAAAGCGTCGAAACCGCCGCCATGCGGTCCGTCATGTTGTCGGCCGACTGGTATTGGCGGGCCGCGAGTGCGATCGCGGCCGAGCTGCCCGAGGCGGCGAGGAGATCCAGCGCAATATTCTTGAGGCTGCGGCGACCGGCGCCCGCCGCATCCGGACTGTAGGCGCCGCTGTCCGCCAGGCGGCGATAGGTATCGCGCAGCGCGGAACCGAGCGCGTTCCCGATCTCGGCGCGCAAGGCAACGCGCGCCGTGAAAATCGCGTCCGGGTCGACGTCGCGGCCAAGCTCGCGCGCGATGTCGGCCTCCGACGGCACCGCCAGCGCCTGCGCGGCGAAGGCCGGTTCGACCCGCGGATCGGCCAGGATCGCGCCCAGCGCCACCATCAGGCCGCCATCGCTGCGCATCGGGTTACCGGCGCGCGACGCCCTGACATTGTCCGTGAGCAGCGTTGAGGCGAGCGTCTGCAGCGCCTGCCAGCGGTTGAACGGATCGCCGTCGTGGGCGGCGAGAAAGTGCAGGTCGTCGGGCGTGAGATTTGCGGTGAGCTTGACCGGCGCCGAGAAGGCGCGGTTGAGCGACGCGACCGGCCGCGCCGCCACATTGGCGAACACGAAGGTCTCGGCCGGATCGCTGAGCACGAGGACGCCGCGCTCGACCGGGCGGCCATCGGTGAGCGTGAGCGGCAGATCGCGGCCGTCGGGCGCGATCAGCCCGACCGCGAGCGGGATCACCATCGGTTCCTTGACCGACTGGCCTGGGGTCGGCCGCAGCATCTGGGCCAGCTGAAGGGTGCAGGTCCTGGCTTTGGCGTCGTGGCTCATGGTCACGGCGACCTCGGGCGTGCCGGCCTGCCGGTACCAGCGCAGGAATTGGGTCAGATCGCTCCCGGTCGCGTCGGCGAAGCAGCCGACGAAGTCCTCGATGGTGGCGGCATGGCCGTCATGCCGCTTGAAATAGAGATCCATGCCCTTGCGAAAGCCCTGCGCGCCGAGCAGCGTCTTGAGCATGCGCACGATCTCGGCGCCCTTCTCGTAGACGGTCGGCGTGTAGAAGTTGTTGATCTCGCGATAGCTCTCGGGCCGCACCGGATGGGCCAGGGGACCGGCGTCCTCGACGAACTGGTGGGCGCGCAGCACCCGGACGTCGGCGATGCGCTTCACCGGCCGCGAGCGCTGGTCGGCGGTGTATTCCTGGTCGCGGAAGACGGTGAGGCCTTCCTTCAGGCAGAGCTGGAACCAGTCGCGGCAGGTGATCCGGTTGCCGGTCCAGTTGTGGAAATATTCATGCGCGATGATGGCGTCGATGCTCGCATAGTCGGTGTCGGTCGCGGTGTCGGGCGTCGCCAGCACGTATTTGTCGTTGAAGATGTTGAGGCCCTTGTTCTCCATGGCGCCGAAATTGAACGCGCTGACGGCCACGATCATGAAGATGTCGAGATCGTATTCGCGGCCATATTTCTCCTCGTCCCAGCGCATCGCGCGCTTGAGCGAGTCCATGGCGTAGCCGCAGCGATCTTCCTTACCGGGTTCCACGAATATCCGCAGCGCCACCTGGCGCCCCGACACCGTGCGGAAGCCGTCTTCCACGCAGCCGAGCTTGCCGCCCACCAGCGCGAACAGGTAGCAGGGCTTCGGAAATGGGTCGTGCCAGGTGGCGAAGTGGCGCGAGGTCCCGGCCACCTTGCCGGATGCGACCAGGTTGCCGTTGGCCAGCAGCACCGGCGCGTCGGCTTCCTCGGCCTCGATGCGGGTCGTGTAGACCGCCATGACGTCGGGACGGTCGGGGAAATAGGTGATGCGGCGGAAGCCCTCGGCCTCGCACTGGGTGCAATAGGTCGCGCCCGAGCGATAGAGGCCCATGAGCCGGGTATTG
>DATBBS010000215.1:0-1522 GCA_036270895.1 Xanthobacteraceae bacterium | reverse complement strand
ATTCATGGCCGCTTTCGGCAGGAACTCGTCGCGGATGCGGGTCGCCAGCGCCTCGCTCACCTTGGCGTATTGCGCATAGATCTTCACGCCCTCGGGGCTGGCATAGAGAAAATCATAGGCCTCGCGATAGGCCTGCATGAATCTCGCGATCACTTCGCGGTGCTGCGCCAGCACGCTGGCGTTGACGATATGGACCCGCACCGTCTGGTCGCGCGTCGACGGCACGTCGCTGCCGCGCGCGATCATGCGGATCTCGCCCTTTTGCAGCTGCTCGAGCCCGAACGGCGGCGAGGCCCAGCCGACGTCGATCTGCCCGCTCATGGCCTGGGTCAGCGTCACCGCCGAGGCGCCGCTGCCGATCGCCTTGGCGCTCACCCCATAATGCTTGATCAAGGCGAGCAGCGTGGTGTGGGTGGAGGCGCCATTGGTCGAATAGCCGACCGTCTTGCCGTCGAGCTCCTTGAAGCTGTGGATCGGCGAGCTCGCGGGCACATACCAGTAGAGATCGCCCGCTCCGGTGGTGCCGGCCGCGATGATGCGGACCGGCGCGCCCTTGGCGAAGGCGCCCATGACGCCGGCGGTGCCGGCCGCGATGCCGATATCGGCGCTGCCGGAGATCACCGCCTGCATGGTCTCGCCGCCGCCCTGGGTGTAGAGCAATTCGAGGGCGAGGCCATGCTTCTTGAAGATGCCGGCGCGCACGCCGACGTCGGAGACACCCGAGTCCCAGTTGTTGGGCGCGCCGACCGCGAGCCGCAACGCGTCGTCCGCCAAGGCGGCCCCCGACAGCAGCGCGAGACCCGCGGCGCCCGAAATCCATGCGAAATAGCGCATCACCCTGTCTCCCTCGCGCGGCACCGCCTCTTGACACGGCCGGAGCGGCTGGCCGAAGAAAACCATAGGAACTTTTTCGGCGCGCCGACAAGGTGGGGTTTCGGCGCATGAGGTCGCAGCATTCGTGATGCCCGCGCGGCGCGGGCGCCAAACGTCAATCTGGAGGAATTACGTGGCTGATCAGCGTTGGGACGTGATCGTGGTGGGTGCGGGCAATGCGGCGTTCTGCGCCGCGCTCGCGGCGCGCGAGAAGGGCGCCAAGGTGCTCATGCTCGAGCGCGCCCCGAAGGAGCTGATGGGCGGCAACTCCCGCTTCACCGCCGGCGCGTTCCGCTGCGTGTATGACGGCGTGGACGATCTTACCGCCATCATGCCGGACCTGACACCCGACGAGATCGCGCGCAGCGACTTCGGCACTTATTCCAGCGACCAGTTCTTCGACGACATGTTCCGGGTGACGCAGTATCGCACCGACGGCGAGCTGTGCGACCGCCTGGTCAATCGCTCGCGCGACGCCATGCGCTGGCTGTGCCAGAAGGGCATGCGCTTCGCGCCGATCTGGGGCCGGCAGGCCTACAAGATCGACGGCAAGTTCAAGTTCTGGGGCGGGCTGACGGTGGAGTCCTGGGGCGGCGGGCCGGGCCTGATCGACCAGCATCTGAAGCTCGCCGAGAAGCAGGGCATCGAG
>DATBBS010000214.1:0-11035 GCA_036270895.1 Xanthobacteraceae bacterium | reverse complement strand
CGTGAACCCGGCGACCCATACGGGCGAGCTCGCGCGGCTTGCTCCGCAGTATCAACGGCTGTTCGGATGCTGCATCGATCTCGATCATTCGGCCGTCAACACGATCGGCAATGCGATCGAGACGCGGCGCTGGACGCAGGCCCGCGGCTTCCGCTCCCTGCTCGTCGTCACCTCGGCCTACCACATGCCGCGCGCCATCGCCGAATTGTCGCATCAGCTTCCCGACGTCACCCTGATCGAATTTCCGGTATTGACCGAGAAGCAGCGCACGGAGCCCTGGTGGTCGAACGAAGCGACCGCGCGGCTCGTCATTTCCGAATACCTGAAATTCGTCTATGCCGTCGTCCGCATGCATATCGCGGCGCCGCAGGATAAATCCCGCGTCGTCGCCGGCCCCTGCCGCGCCATCGCCTGATATTTCCGGAGCGCCTTTCGTGATCATCATTCGCTCCGTCGTGTTCAACGTGCTGTTCTATCTCGTCCTCGCCGCCTACCTCATGGTGGCGATGCCGACCTTGCTGTTGCCGCGATGGGGCATCATCCGGCTCGCCCAGCATTGGGGGCGCGTGAACCTCCATCTGTTGCGGATCGTCTGCGGCATCACGGTCGAATGGCGGGGCCTCGAGAAAATTCCCGCGGGCGCCTTCCTGGTCGCCGCCAAGCACCAGTCGGTGTGGGAAACCTTCGCGCTGCTCACGCTGTTCCGCGATCCGACCTATATCCTCAAGCGCGAGCTCCTGTGGCTTCCGCTGTTCGGCTGGGCCGCCTGGCGGGCGGGCATGATTCCCGTCGACCGCGGCGGCGGCAAGCCGGCCTTGGCCGCGATGGCGGCGCGCGTGCGCGACGCGCTCGCGGCAGGCAAGCAGATCATCATCTTTCCCGAGGGCACGCGCCGGCCGCCGGGCGCCGAGCCGAAATACAAATTCGGCATCGCCCACCTTTACGGCGAGGGCGTCGCAGCCTGCCTTCCGATTGCGCTCAATTCGGGCCTGTTCTGGCCGCGCCGGCAGTTTCTCCGCCGTCCCGGAACGATCACGGTCGAGATTCTCGATCCGATCGCGCCCGGCCTCGCGATCGACGACTTCTTCGCGCGCCTGCAGCGCGACCTCGAGGCGGCCACCGCTCGCCTGATCGCGCAGGGCAGACGCGACATCGCGACAGCCGAGACCGGCTCGGCCGCCGCGTGAAGGCCCCAATTCACGGCTTGAGTGGTTCGTGGTGGCTGCCTTTGAGCCGCTCGGCGAGACGATGAAGGTTGTCGTCGCGGAAGCCCTGCGCCTCGAGCTCGCCGACGGTCGCCAGGACGTAATCGCGGTTGGCGCCGGAATGACCATGACCCTGCCGCACGAAATGGACCTGCTGCTCGAGGTCGAGCCGGCCGGCATATTGCGGATGGCCGCGATCGACGACATAGACCAGCGCGCGCACGCGGCGCTCGGGCTCGCCGCCGAGCAGCACGTCGCGCCACACCTCGCGATACACCATGGTGACCTGCTCGCGCGCGCGCAGATAGGTCACGGTCTTGGCCCGCGCCGTTGCGTCGATCCGATAGGCGATACCGCGGCAGGCGCCGCCGCGATCGAGCCCGAGAACGAGGCCGGGCCGCTCCGGCGTGCCGCGATGGACGAAAGAGTAGACGCACAGCGCCCGGTGCAGGCCGATGAGGCGCGCCGACGCCCGCTCGGTGTAATCGAATCCCGGCCGCCACATGAGCGATCCGTAGGCGAAGACCCACAGATCCCCGTCCATATGCTCGAAAGATTCCATCGGTGTGGACGCGAAAAGAGGTACTCTGGCTCCCGGCCGTGCGTTCCAGGTTTTATTTTGGTCGCATTCTCTGCGGAGAACCGCAGTCCACTTTTCCGGAAACGGCTCCCGCCTATGGTTGGAGCATGACCTTTTCCGAAAACCGGTATCCACTTTGCGGGGTCATGCTCTAACAGCCCGACCCGCCAAGCGCAACCGCGAGGACATGTCGTCGTGAGGGACCGCGCATCCGATTCCGACCTTGGACGGCCGCGCCGCCGTTGGCGCCTGGCGCTGCCGCTCGCCATCGTGGTCGTGCTGGCGGTCGGATGGACGGGCCTGTGGAACTACGCCGCGACACGGGCCGACGCCGAGCTTGCGGCCTGGCGCGGCCGAGAGGCCGCGGCGGGGCGCATCTTCGGCTGCGGGACGCAGCGCATCGCCGGCTTTCCGTTCCGTATCGAGATCACGTGCACCGACCCCGTGCTGGATCTGCAGGCGAACCAGCTTGCGTTCCGGCTCAAGGACCTGCTGGCAGCGGTGCAGATTTATCAGCCGACCTTGCTGATTGCCGAATTCACCGGACCGCTGGCGGTGGCCAACCAAGGACGTCCGCCCGACGTCGTGGCCGACTGGACCCTGGCGCAAGCAAGCGTGCACGGGCTGCCGTCCGAGCCCGACCGCATCTCCGTCGTGCTCGACAAGCCTTCGGTTGCGCGCCCCGCAAGCCCGGCCGCGCAGACGCTCGCGAACGCCGAGCACCTCGAGCTGCATGTGCGGCAGGCTCCCCGCCTGCCGCAGGATCCGCCGGTGCTCGATCTGGCGCTCGATCTCCGGCAGACGCTGTTGCCGGGCCTGCCGCATGTGCCCGCCGGGCCGATCGACGCCGAGATCGCCGCCACGTTGCGCGGCTTGAAGGACTTGCGGCCGAAGCCCTTGTCGGCGCTGCTGCGCGACCTGCAGGCCGCGAACGGCCGGCTCGAAATCACCCATGCGCGCATCCGCCAGGGTGAGATCATCGGCGTCGGACAAGGCACGCTGGCCCTCACGGCGCGCGGAACGCTGGACGGCCAGCTTCAGCTCACAATCGCCGGCATCGAGCAGCTCATGATCGCGCTGGGGCTCGACAAGAAAGTCGGGCAAGCGTCGCAGAATGCGCTCGATCGCGTGGCGCCGGGTCTCAATCTCGATCGGCTGCTCGGTTCACGCGGCAACGCGGCGCTCGCCGCCGCGGGCGTGGCGATGCTCGGCCAGCCGGCCGAGCTGGAAGGCCGGCATGCCGTGACGCTGCCGCTGCGGTTCGCGGACGGCGTGGTGTTCCTCGGGCCGGTGCGGGCCGGCGAGGTGCCGCCGTTGTTCTAGAGCGTGATCTGGTCAATTCGAACCACGCGCTCCGTCATGCCCGCGCTTGTCCCGGCCATAACGAAATCCGCGATTCAATCTCAACCGATAACGCTCTAGCGATATCAATTCTTCATGGGATAGATGCGATCGAACTTGATCAGCTCGGTCCGGCCATCCGATTTCTTGTATTCGCGCCCGACGACGAGCTTGAGCTCGGGCGAATAGAATTCGGTATAGGCGAAGTCCGGCGGCGCCGCGCTGCGCGATTCGCTCCGCTCGATCCTCAGCACCGAGTATTTGCAGGGACCGATATACATGTCCTCCGCGGCTTTCACCGCAAGCTCGACATAGAGGCGGCCATAGCTGCCATCGGCTTGCGAAATGAATTTCGCATTGGCCTGCTGTCCGGGACGCAATGGAAATAGCGCCTTGAGATCGGTGCTTGGCTCATAGGTGGTACGGCGTCCGCGATCCAGGCGATCCAGCTGGAACAGGCCTTCGAATTGGGTCGTCTCCAGCATGGTCTTGCCGTCGTATCGCATCACCGTGCGCACGACACCCCGGTCGGCGTGGAAAACATCGCTCTTCTGCAGCTCGTTGCGCTCGACCACGAAACCGCGGGCGCCCGACTTCGCGGTCGGGCACTCCTGCGCCGCGGCGTTGCGGGGCGCGAGCGCCGCGATGGCGGCGCTCGCCGCCGGCACCACGAGGCGACGCGTCCATCGACGGGACGGTTTTTGCGGAAAGACGGAGCGGGTGCCGATCAACCTCGCCTCCCCCAAGGCCGAGGAAACCGCGATCAATAATCCTTCAACAGGCGCTCGATGTAATCAAGCTCGAGTTGCGGGCGCATGCTCTCGCCGAAACGGCGGCGCAGTTCGTCCAGGATGCGCCGGGCGCGCTGCACGTCGGCCTCGAGCGGCACCTTCACGGTCGAACCGTCGAGGTCGCGGCCATTGCGCATCTGTCGTCCGAGCGGATCGGTGTCCTGCTGCGCCCGCGCCCCGTTGTTGCGGCCGGGCTGCCCCGGACCCTGGCCCTGCCCCATCTGCTGCTGCAATTGCTGAGCGAGTCCCTGGGCGCCCTTGCGCATGGCGTCGAGCGCGCGGCCCTGGCTGTCGACCGCGCTGTCGGCATTGCGGTCGCCGAGCTCGCCTTCGGCGTCGCCCATGGCGCCGCCGGCCTGGCCGAGCGGGTCCATCTCTCCGCTCTGCTGGCCCGGCTCATTACCCTGATTCTGTCCGAAGCCTTTCTGCTTGAGATCTTCCATCAGCTTTTTGAGGCGGTCGCGCAGCGCCTGCTGGTTTTGCTTGAGCTCGCCGAACGCATTCTGGTCGCCTTGCTGCCCCTGTTGACCCTGCTGGCCTTGCTGCCCCTGCTGTCCCTGCTGGCCTTGCTGACCCTGCTGCCCACGCTGGCCGCGCTGCTGGCGCCGCTGGTCCTGGCCCTGGCGGAACGTGCGGTCGCGCAACTGCTGCTGCTCGCGGATCATGTTGCCGAGCTCGTCGAGCGCCGACATCATGTCGTCGTCGCCGTCGTCCCCCTGGCCGGGCCGCGCCATCTGCAGATTTTCCATCATCTGCTGGAGCTGATCGAGCAGCTGCCGGGCCGCGTCCTTGGCGCCCGAACGCGCGAGCTGCTCGAGCCGGTCGATCATGCTCTTGAGGTCCTGCTGGCGCAGCTCGCGCATCGCGTTGGGGTCGAGCGGCCGCGCCATCTGCGGGTTCTTGCGCAGCTCCTCGGCGAGCGCCTGCATGAACTTGTCGAGCGCGGCGCGCAGCTCCTCCATCAGCTTCTTGAGCTCTTCGTCGCTGGCGCCGCGTTCGAGCGCCTGACGCAAGGCCTCCTGCGCCTGGCGCAGCCGCGCCTCGGCATCCGACACGTTGCCGTCCTCGAGCTGCGTCGCCGTGGCCCACAGGCGCTGGACGACGTCGCGCAACTGATCGTCGGACTTGGACTGCGCCAGACTCCAGTAGAGCGATCGCAGACCCAGATAGACGTTGGCCTCGGGGGTAAAGCGCTCGGGCTCGATCGCCAGCGCGTCGAGCGCGATCAGCACGCGGTCGCGCGCATCGGCATCGAGCGCCAGATCGCGCCGCTGCTCGATCAACGCACGCGCAAGCGGCTTGGTGAAAACGCGTTCCGGCAGGCGCATCTCGAAGGGCTGGCTGCTGCCTTCGTTGCCGGCCTCGTCGCGCGCGACCAGCGTCAGGTTGACCTCGGCGCCCGCCCAGGGATGCTCCGTCACATCCTTGATGGTCTGGCCGACGCCATTCTTGGTGCGCGCCTGGGGCAGCACCAGCGGGAAGTCGGGCGGACCGTAGAGCGCGCGCGGCGCGCTCGCCGCGCCTTCCGCCGACGCTTCGGCGCGGTCCTTGAGCGCGAAAGTCGCGTGCGCTTCGGTGACGCCGTAGTCGTCCTCGAGCTTGTAGGAGAGCGCCAATGCGCCGCGCGCCTGCGGTTCGGGATCCTTGGCGAGCGCGATGGTGGGCGGCCGGTCCGGGATGGCGTTGAACGCCCAGACGATGTCGTCGTTGGCGAGCCCGCGCAGCGTCGCGGTGCCGCGGTCGGTGATGGTGTAGCGATGCTCCTCGGTCCCGGCCGGCGCCTGCGGCCGCTGATCGCCGGCCGCCTCCGCGAGCCCGCCGGCGACGGCCACCTCGAACTGCGCCTTGCCGCTCGCCCGGATGATCAGCACGCTGCCGGCCGGCACCGAGACGGCCGATGCCTGGGCCTGGGTGTGCTCGCCAGGGCGCACCCCGGGCAGGATCACGGGGGGCTTGGACGTGTAGGCCGGCGGCAACACCCAGGCATCGAGCCGGAAATTGGGTGGAACCACCACGCCCTGCCAGTCGAAAGCCGCGGCGATCCGCCGGCCGCGCTCGCCACCGGCCGCGAAGAAGGTCGCGACCGCGAGGATGAGCACCAGGGCGCGCAACGCGAAGGGGTCGCGCACGGACAGGCGCGGCAGCGGCAAGCCGGCCTTGAGATTGCGCACGCGCGCGAGCGCCTGCTCCACATGCGCCCGCCACAGCGCCTTCGACCAGGCGTCGCTTTCGGGGGTCGCCATCTCGTCGGCGATGGTCGTGGCCGGCCGGTGCGCGAGTCCCGAGACGCGGTCGAGGCGGCGCAGCCCGTCATGGCGCGAAGGAAAGCGCACGAAAAGCAGCGCGCGCACCATCGTGGGCGCCAGCAGGGCAAAAAATACGAAAAGACCCAGGCCGCGACCCATCGGCGGCAGCCACAGCCACAGCCCGAGCCAGGACACCGCCAGGAACAACCCGATCACCGTCACGAGCGCCGCGAGCGGCGGCCACAAACGCTCCCACAGGATCGCCCAGCGGGCGCGCTCGAGCGCGCGCTCAAGCGTCACCGACGCCGCCTTGGCGTCAGGCCGGCGGGCAGATTCCCTCGGGTCGGGCATCGGATCCGTCAAGCGATTCTCCGGCGCGTGTTGCGCCGCAATATCATAACATGCGGCAGCCAAACTACCATCCGGGCAAGGCCGAAATACGCCCTTTTCACGGGATATTGTGCGCCAGCCAGGGCGGCAATCTGTCGAGCGCGATCAGGGCTTCGACCTCGACGCGCGGCCGGACCAGCGCCCAGTCGGCGCCCTTCACCAGCACTTCGGGGACGAGCGCCCGGGTGTTGTAGGTGCCGGCCTGCACCGCCCCGTAGGCGCCCGCCGACATGACGGCAACGAGGTCACCCGGGGCCGGTTCCACCAGGTCGCGGTCGAGCGCGAGGAAATCGCCGGATTCGCAGATCGGCCCCACCACGTCGGCATGGATGCGCGGCGCGCCCGGCTTGCCGCGCCGGACCGGCCAGATCTCGTGATGGGCGTCGTAGAGCGTGGGGCGAACGAGATCGTTCATGGCGGCGTCGACGACGATGAAGCTCTTGGCCTCGCCGCGCTTGAGATAGAGGACGCGACTCACCAGGACGCCCGCATTGCCGACCAGAACGCGGCCGGGCTCGAAGATGAGCGTGCAGTCGAGGTCGCGGGTCGCGCGCTTGACCACCGCCGCATAGGCTTGCGGATCGGGCGGCGGTTCGTTGTCGTCGCGGTAGGGGATGCCCAGGCCGCCGCCGAGATCCACATGCTCGATGCGGTGGCCGTCGGCGCGCAGCGTGCGCACGAAATCCGACAGCAGCGCGAAGGCGTCGCCGAACGGCGCGAGCTCGGTGATCTGGCTGCCGATATGCATGTCGACGCCGGTAACCCGCACGCCAGCGAGCCTCGCGGCCTGCGCATAGACCTCGCGCGCGCGGCTGATCGGAATGCCGAACTTGTCCTCCGATCGCCCCGTGGCGATCTTGGCATGGGTCTTGGCGTCGATGTCGGGATTGACCCGGAGCGACACATTGGCGGTGCGGCCCTTGTGGCTTGCGATCTCGGACAAGAGCGCGAGCTCGGGCTCCGACTCGACGTTCACGCACAGGATGCCCTCGTCCACCGCCGCGGCGAGCTCAGCGGCGGTCTTGCCGACGCCCGAAAACATGATCTTGTGGGGCGCAATCCCGGCCGCCCTGGCGCGCCGCAACTCGCCGAGCGAGACCACGTCGGCGCCGGCCCCGAGGCGCGCGAGCGTCGCGATCACGGCCTGGTTGGAATTCGCCTTCATGGCGTAGCAGACGAGCGCGCGCACATCCGCGAAGGCGCCGGCAAACACCGTGTAATGGCGCCGCAGTGTCGCGTCGGAGTAGCAATAGAACGGCGTGCCGACCGCGTCGGCAAGACCGACGAGGTCGACCCCTTCGGCGTGAAGCACGCCATCGCGGTAATCGAAATGATGCATCGCCTGTTCCGCTGCCGAATATCAGACCACGTCATGCCCGGCGTCATGCCGGGCATCCACGTCTTTGATGCGGTTAGTCGGGCAAAGACGTGGATGGCCGGGACATAGGCGAGCGAAGCGACGCCGTTCTTCGAACGCCTATGCCCGGCCATGACGACGTCAGAAACGTCGTACCAAATGTATTAAAGCCCTTGCGGCGACGCGCCAAGCTTTTCCGCGACCCAGTCGGTGATGTAGTCGGTGATCAGCGAGCCGTTATCGGCGCCGCAATGCTCGGCGCCGCCGTCCGCCAGATGGAAGATCTTGAGCTCGCGGTCGGGACTGTTGACCGCAGCGGCGTGGAGCTTTTCGGCGTGCCAGAGCGGAATCTGGCGGTCGTTCTCGCCATGCACGATCAGGAACGGACACGTGATGTTGGCCGCCGTCTTTTCCAGCGTCATCTGCCGGGTCACCGCCTTCGCTTCCTCGAGGGTCTTGGTGCCGAAGACCCATTGGGCGTGATCGCCGAAGCCCGGCACGGAGGGCTCGCCGCTGCCCCCGATGCGGGCCTCGAAAGCCGCCCCGAAGTCGAAGATCGCGCCCCAGGCGACGCAGCACTTGAACCGCTTCTCGAATGCGGCCGCGCGCGGCGCGTAGTAGCCGCCGAGCGAGAGCGCCACGATGCCGATGCGGTCGCGGTCGACATCCGGGCGCGTCTCCAGGTAGTCGACGGCGGCCGCCGCCGGCTTCTCGGTATCGGGGCCGGAGGTGAGCTGGCGCAAGCGGAGCGCCTCGCCGACGCCCGGATGGTCGACGATCAGGAGCGAGATGCCGCGCCGCCGGTATTCCTCGCCGACCGCCCCGTAGATCGTCTCCTTGGTGGCGTCGAAGCCGTCGAAATGCACCATGCAGGGCGCGCGGCCGGCGACCGGCGCCTTGACGAAGAAGGCCGGCAGCGCGTGCTCACCGTAGGGCACCTCGACGCGCTCGACCGGCTCGCGCCGCAGCTTCAGGCCACGGCCGTAAAGCTCGATGCCGCGCCGGTAGGCGATCAGCCGGCGCGGATCCTTGTGGCTCGGCATGCGCTCGGCCAACAGATAATACAGGCCGGCGCGCATGTATTTGCGCCCCGCCGACAGCGGATGATTTTTCTGCGCGTCGATATCGGCCAGCCGCTCGACCCGCTCGGCAAGCTTCATCCAGCTCTCGAACCAGGCCGCCTGCGCGGCCGGCTCGTTCTTCCTGGCGGCGATCTCGCGCAGCGACCGGCAGGCGTCGTCGACCTCGGAAATCATGCCGCCGCGCGACAGCGCGCCCATGACGGCGAGGCTCCAGGGATAGTTGTTGGGGAAATACTCGAACATGGGTTGCTCGCGCGGTGTGGGAGATTGCGTCCCGATCGACGCGGCCGGGAGGGGCGAGCGCGGCGCTCAGTTGACCAGGAAATCGAGGATGAAGTTGCGCTTTTCCGCCGGCGCGGGCGCCGGCGGCGGCGCGGACCGGGTGGCTGACGGCGCCCGGAGGAAGCCCGTCATGTTGGGATCGTTGGCGTCGCCGAGCGAGGGCTGATTGCCCGGCTCCGGCTGCACCAGCGCCGCAGACGGCGGGGGATCGAGCGGGCCTTTTCGTCCGCAGCCCGCAAGCGCAAAGGCGGCGGCCAGCGCTGCGATCATGGCCAGACGGGCCAACCGGCGGTCACCGATACGGGTCAAGGAAACACTCCCCCAAGGTCGCCCCCATACATATCAGATCGGCGGCCGGAGGCGAGACCGAAATGTGCTCCGCCGTGCCGACGACTCCAACGTCGAATTGTAAACGATCTCAACTTGTTGGATTTATGGCCTGAACCAAAGAAGGAGCGGCCCCAAGGGGCTCAGCGCTTCTTCGCCCCCTTGCCGAGCCGCTGCGCCCAGCGCTTCGCCTGACCGGCGACGTTGCGGGGCGCGGTGCCCCCCAGGCTGACACGGCTCGCCACCGAGCGCTCCACCGACAGCACCTTGAACACGTCCTTGGTGATTCGGGGCTCGACCTCCCGCATGGCCGCGAGCGGCAGGCTCTCCAGGGCGACGCCCCGCTGCTCCGCCGCCGCCACGATCCGTCCGGTCACGTGATGGGCCTCGCGGAACGGCATCTCCAGCGCGCGCACCAGCCAGTCGGCCAGGTCGGTCGCGGTCGAATAGCCCTGCCCGGCCGCCGCCGTCATGCGGGCCGTGTCGGGCGCCATGTCGCGCACCATGCCGGTCATCGCCGCCAGGCAGAGCGCGAGGCTCCCCAACGCGTCGATCGTGACCTCCTTGTCCTCCTGCATGTCCTTCTGGTAGGCGAGCGGCAGTCCCTTCATCACCACCAGGAGCGCATTGAGCGCGCCGATCATCCGCCCGGCCTTGGCCCGCACCAGCTCGGCCGCATCCGGATTGCGCTTCTGCGGCATGATCGAGGAGCCGGTGGTGAACTGGTCGGACAGCTTCAGCAATCCCACCAGCGGCGACGTCCAGATCACGATCTCCTCGGCGAAGCGCGACAGGTGCACCGCCGTGATGGCGGCGGCCGACAGCGTCTCGAGCGCAAAGTCCCGGTCGGACACCGCGTCGAGCGAATTCGCCGCCGGCCGGTCGAAACCGAGCGCCTTCGAGGTCATCTGCCGATCGAGCCTGAACGAGGTGCCGGCGAGCGCCGCGGCGCCGAGCGGCGACTCGTTCAGGCGCTTGCGCGCATCGGCGAACCGCCCGCGGTCGCGCGCCGCCATCTCCACATAGGCGAGCAGGTGGTGACCGAAGGTCACCGGCTGCGCGGTCTGCAGATGGGTGAAGCCCGGCATCACCGTCGCCGCATGGACCAGCGCCTTCTCGGTCAATGCGCGCTGGTAGTCGGCGAGCATCGCGTCGAGCTCGTCGATGGAGTCGCGGACCCACAGCTTGAAGTCGGTCGCCACCTGGTCGTTGCGCGAGCGCCCGGTATGGAGGCGGCCGGCGGCCTCACCGATCAGGTCGGCAAGCCGCGCCTCCACGTTCATGTGGATGTCCTCGAGCGCCCGCCGGAACCTGAATTTGCCGGTCTCGATCTCTGACAGGATCGTGTCTAGACCGTGAACGATCTTTTTCGCATCCTGCGCCGAAATGATGCCTTGTTTCGCCAGCATCCCGGCATGGGCCTTGGATGCGGCG
>DATBBS010000213.1:0-1581 GCA_036270895.1 Xanthobacteraceae bacterium | reverse complement strand
ACCGTGCTCGAGCTCGACCGCAAGGTCGGCGAGGCGATCGACATCTACGTCAACAACCGTCTGGTGGCGCGCGGCGAGGTCGTCCTGGTCGAGGACAAGCTCGGCGTGACCATGACGGAAATCATCAAAGCGGACCGCAACTGACCCGGGCCGCGAGCCTGCACGGTCACCGGAATAAAGAAAGAAACGGAGCCTAGCCATGCGCCTCCTGATCGTCGGAACCCTCAAGGGCCAGCTCACCGCCGCGACCAAAATCGCGATGGACAAGGGCGCCGCCGTCACCCACGCCGAAAGCAGCGACCAGGCGATGGCCGTGCTGCGCTCGGGCAAGGGCGCCGACCTGCTCATGGTCGACGTCGCGATCGATATCCGCGACCTGGTGCTCAGGCTCGAAGCCGAGCATATCCACGTTCCCCTGGTGGCTTGCGGCGTGCAGACCGACGCCCGGGCCGCGGTGGCGGCCATCCATGCGGGCGCCAAGGAATACATCCCGCTGCCGCCCGATCCGGAGATGATCGCGGCGGTGCTCGCGGCGGTCGCCAACGACGCACGCGAGATGGTGTACCGCGACGATGCGATGGCGCATGTGGTCAAGCTCGCCCAGCAGATCGCCCCGAGCGACGCTTCCGTGCTGATCACCGGCGAGTCCGGCACCGGCAAGGAGGTTCTTGCGCGCTACGTCCATGCCCGCTCGAACCGCGCGCGCGGATCCTTCATCTCCGTCAACTGCGCCGCGATCCCTGAAGCCCTGCTCGAATCCGAATTGTTCGGGCATGAGAAGGGCGCCTTCACGGGTGCGGTCGCGCGCCGCATCGGCAAGTTCGAGGAGGCGAATGGCGGCACGCTGCTGCTCGACGAGATCTCGGAGATGGACGTGCGGCTGCAGGCCAAGCTCCTGCGCGCGCTCCAGGAGCGCGTGATCGACCGGGTCGGCGGCACGCGCCCGGTGCCGGTCGACATCCGCGTCATCGCGACCTCGAACCGCAACCTCGCCGAGGTGGTGCGCGACGGCACCTTCCGGGAGGACCTGCTGTTTCGGCTCAACGTGGTGAACCTGAAGATCCCGCCCCTGCGCGAGCGCCCGGCCGACGTGCTGGAGCTCGCCCAGCATTTCGCCAAGCTCTATGCCGGGGCCAACGGCGTGGCGCTGCGCCCGCTCTCCGCCGATGCCAAGCGCCAGCTCACGCTGTCGCGCTGGCCGGGGAACGTGCGCGAGCTCGAGAACACCATCCACCGCGCGGTGCTGATGGCGAGCGGCGACGAGATCGGGCCCGAGGCGATCCTTTCGCCGGACGGCCTGCGGCTCGACCAGGCCAAGCCCCCGGCGGTCGCCCATGCGGCGCTCGCCGCCGAAGCGGTGACACGCTCGCTCGTCGGCCGCACCGTGGCGGATGTCGAGCGCGACCTCATCCTGGAGACCCTCAAGCACTGCCTGGGCAATCGCACCCATGCTGCCAATATTCTGGGCATCTCGATCCGCACGCTGCGCAACAAGCTCAACGAATATGCGGCGGACGGCGTCCCGGTGCCGCCACCCAATGGCGCGGAAGTCCGCGGCGCCGCGTGATGGCGAGCAAAGGG
>DATBBS010000212.1:0-9921 GCA_036270895.1 Xanthobacteraceae bacterium | reverse complement strand
GGCCGAGCGGTGGCACGCGTTCCGCGAATCGATCTGGGGCCTGCTGCTGATCCTGATCGTGCTGGGCGGCATTTATGCGGGCGCCTTCACGCCGACCGAAGCCGCCGCCATGGCGGCGGTCTACGCCTTCGTGATCGCGGTATTCGTCTACAAGGACATGACGCTCAGGGACGTGCCGCGCGTGCTGCTCGGCTCGGCCAACATGAGCGCGATGATCCTCTACATCGTCACCAATGCGGTGATGTTCTCGTTCCTGATGACGAGCGAGCAGATTCCGCAGCAGATGACGAGCTGGGTCACCGGCTCGGGCATCACCTGGATCGAGTTCCTGCTGTTCGTCAATCTGCTGCTGCTGCTGGCCGGCAACGTGATGGAGCCCTCCTCGATCGTGCTGATCACGGCGCCGATCCTGTTTCCGGTCGCGGTCCGGCTCGGCATCCACCCAGTCCACCTCGGCATTCTCATGACGGTCAACATGGAGGTCGGCCTGTGCCATCCTCCGGTCGGCCTCAACCTCTACGTGGCCTCCGGCATCGCCCGGATGGGCATCACCGAGCTGACGATCGCGGTGTGGCCATGGCTGCTCACCATGCTGATCTTCCTCGGCCTCGTGACCTATATCCCCGAAATGTCCTTGTGGCTGCCGCGCGTTCTCGGAATGCTTTGAACGGGCCGCTTTGAAATCGTGAGATGTCCAGCCCCCGAATCGAAACGGGGACGGGCCATGGGCCCGTCCCCGTATTGGTCTTCGCAGAACTGACGCCGCGGATCAGCCGAGCGGCAGCGCGACGAAGCGTGTCGCTTCCGCACTCTTCACCCGCATCAGGACGTCGTGCTTGCCCTGCTGGCGTGCCGCCACCAGCGCGTCGCGCACGTCGGCCGGCTTTGCGACCGGCTTGCCGCTCACCTCGAGGATGACGTCGCCGGTCTTGAAGCCGTGCTCGGCCGCCGGGCCCGCGGGCTCGACACCCGTCACGACGACGCCCTTGTCGCCCGCGCCCGCCACCTCATTGGCCGGCGCCACCTGCAACCCGAGATGAGGCGCGCCGTTCGGCGCCGTGGGCGCAGTTTCGGCCTTCGCCTGCCGGTCGGCCGGCATCTCGCCCAGCGTCACCGTGATGGTCTTGGTGCTGCCGTTGCGCAGGATGTCGAGCTTGACCGTGCTGCCCGGCGCCAGCGCGCCGACCTTGCGGGCGACCTCGCGCGAATCCTTCACGGGAGCTCCGTCGAGCGCCGTGATGACGTCGCCCGCCTCGACGCCGGCCTTGGCGGCGGGGCTGCCGGCCTGCGGCTCGGCGACGAGCGCGCCTTGCGCCTCCTTCATGCCGAGGCTGTCGGCGATGTCGGCGGTCACCGGCTGGATCTGGACACCGATCCAGCCGCGGGTGACATGGCCGCTGTCCTTGAGCTGGGCCACGACGAGCCTGGCGGTTTCGGCCGGAATGTCGAAGCCGATGCCGACCGAGCCGCCCGACGGCGAGAAGATCGCCGTGTTCACGCCGATGACATTGCCGTCGATATCGAAGGCCGGACCGCCGGAGTTGCCTTTGTTGATCGGCGCGTCGATCTGGATGTAGTCGTCATAGGGACCGGCGCCGATATCCCGCCCGCGTGCCGACACGATGCCGGCCGTCACGGTGCCGCCGAGGCCGAATGGATTGCCGACCGCGACCACCCAGTCGCCGACCCGCGGCGCCTGGTCGCTGAACTTCACATAGGCGAATTGCGCCTTGGCGTCGACCTTGATCAAGGCGAGGTCGGTCTTCGGATCGGTGCCGATCACCTTGGCGGTGTAGGTGGCGCCGTCGTCGGTCTTGATCTCGACCGAGTTCGCGTGGTCGACCACGTGATTGTTGGTGACCGCGTAGCCGTCCGGCGAGATGAAGAAGCCGGAGCCTTCGCCGGTGACCATCTGCCGGTGCTGCTTCATGCCGTTGGGCAGGCCCGAATTGCCGAATTGCTTGAAGAATTTCTGAAGCGGAGCCTCACCCGACTGCGGCTGGCTGTCGCCGTCGTCGCCCAGACCGGTGGTCTCGGCGGTCTGCTCGATCTTGACGCGGACCGAGATGACGGCCGGTTTGACCTTGGCCACCAGATCCGCAAAGCCCGACGGCTGGCGCACGGCGTCGGCCGCATGGGCCGGCGGCGTCAGGCCGGGCAGAGTCGCATCGTGCGGGCCGCCCAACAGCAGGGCTGCGCCGACGCCGGCGACCGACGCCAGAAGGACGAAACGGCGCGCCGACAGCGGCGTCTTCTTTTGCGGAACAGGAGTTTCGCTTGGGGTCATGTTTTTCTCCATCCATGAGCGCATCTGCGCATCAGCTAAGTGCGGGAAACCGAGCCCCTACATGGCAAACCAGCGTTACGGATTCCTGGCTGACGGATTAATTCCCGGAAAGGACGGATTAAATCTCGGAAAGGGTTCCACCCCATGCGGTCGAGCCGCGCCCAGGATCACCATTGACGTTCCCGGTCACCGGCAATAAGCCTCCACCTTGCTTGATGGGGACTGGGGATGGCGGCCTATCTGTGGGTGGCGATCGGCAGCGCGCTCGGCGGCGTGGCGCGGCACTGGTGCACCCTGGCGTCGGCGCGATGGTTCGGCACCGCCTTTCCGTGGGGCACGCTGTTCATCAACATCCTCGGCTCGTTCATCATCGGGTTGTTCTTCATGCTCACCGGCGTGGACGGCCGCTACGACGTATCCGCCAACGCGAAGGTCTTCGTGATGGTCGGCATCTGCGGCGGCTACACCACCTTCTCGGCCTTCAGCCTGCAGACTCTCGCCCTGGCGCTGGAGGGACAGTGGCTGCGGGCCGGCGCCTATGTGCTGGCCTCGGTCGTGCTGTGCCTGGTCGCGGTATGGGCCGGTTACGCAATCGCGGCCGCCATCAATGCGGCGGCGCCGTCGGCCTGAGGGTTTCACCCGTCATGCCCGCGCTCGTCGCGGGCATGACGATCAATCCATCGCGGTCAATCCGAGCTTGTCCATCAGGTCGCGATCGCGGTCGCGCGCGGGATTGGGCGTGGTCAGGAGCTTCGGCCCATAGAAGATCGAGTTGGCGCCGGCGACGAAGCACAGCGCCTGCGTCTCCTCGCTCATGTCTTCCCGGCCGGCGGAGAGCCGCACCACCGAGGCCGGCATGGTGATGCGGGCGGCCGCGACGATCCGCACGAACTCGATGCCGTCGAGCGCCTGGCCGGTCGCCAGGGGCGTGCCCGCGACCTGGACCAGCATGTTGATGGGCACCGATTCGGGATGCGTCGGCAGGGTGGCGAGAGCCACGATCATGCCGACGCGGTCCTCGCGGGTTTCACCCATGCCCACGATGCCGCCGCAGCAGACGCTGATGCCGGCGGCGCGCACGTGATCGAGCGTCTCCAGGCGGTCGCGAAAAGTCCGCGTGGTGATGATCTCGCCGTAGAATTCGGGCGAGGTGTCGAGGTTGTGGTTGTAGTAGTCGAGCCCGGCGCCCTTCAGCCGCAGGGCCTGCGGCTGCGTCAGCATGCCGAGCGTCGCGCAGGTTTCAAGCCCGAGCGCCTTGACGCCTTCGACCATGGCGCAGACCGCGTCGAGGTCGCGGTCCTTGGGGCTGCGCCAGGCCGCGCCCATGCAGAAGCGGCTCGCGCCCACGCGCTTGGCGGCGCGCGCCTCCGCGACCACCGCCGCCGCATCCATGAGCTTCTCGGCCTTCACGCCGGCCTCGTAATGGGCGCTCTGCGGGCAATAGGCGCAGTCTTCCGGGCAGCCGCCGGTCTTGATCGACAGCAGCGTCGAGATCTGCACCTCGCGGGGGTTGAAATGCGCCCGGTGGACGCGCTGCGCCCGGTAGATCAGGTCGGGGAACGGCAGCTCGAAAAGGGCCCGCACCTCGGCGCGCGTCCAGTCCTGGCGCACGCCATCGCGTTCGGCAGCGGCGCCGCACTGTTCCGTCCCCGATCGGGCGATGCGCTGATCCATCGCGGCACCATGGCGACAGCCTTCGCCAAATGCAAGCGGCCGGCGGCGCGTCGAGAAGCGGCGGCGGATTGAACTTACGGCCGGTTTGGTGCTGTAGTCGGGCTCGCCGCGCCAGCACCGGGGGAGCGCGATGGAGCCTGCGGACACCTTCGACTACATCATCGTCGGCGCCGGCTCCGCCGGCTGCGTGCTCGCCAACCGCCTGACCGCCTCGGGGCGCCATCGCGTGCTCCTGCTGGAGGCGGGCGGCCACGACCGCCATCTGTGGATCCACATCCCGCTCGGCTACGGCAAGCTGTTCGCCGACCCCCGGGTGAACTGGCTCTATGCCTCGGAGCCCGAGCCCGAGCTCGACAACCGGCGGATCATCCAGCCGCGCGGCAAGGTGCTGGGCGGATCGAGCTCGATCAACGGCCTGCTCTATGTGCGCGGACAGCCGGCGGATTTCGATCATTGGCGCCAGCTCGGAAATGCGGGCTGGAGCTTCGACGACGTGCTGCCCTATTTCCGCCGGGCCGAGGACCAGGAGCGCGGCGAGGATGCGCTGCACGGCACCGGGGGACCGCTCGCGGTCTCCGACGTCTGTGAGCCGCACCCGCTGTGCGAGGCCTTCATCGAGTCCGCCGAGCAGGCCGGTTTTGGCCGCAACCCGGATTTCAACGGCAAGACCCAGGAGGGCGCCGGCTATTTTCAGTACACGGCGCGCCGCGGCCGCCGATGGTCGACCGCGCGCGGCTATCTGCGCGCGGCGCGCCGCCGCCCCAATCTCGCGGTCGTGCCGAACGCGCTGGCGACCCGCATCCTGCTGTCCGGCCGGCGCGCGGTCGGCATCGAATTCCGCCGGGGCGATACGACCCGCACCGCGCAGGCCAGCCACGAGGTCATCCTCGCGGGCGGCGCCTTCAACTCGCCGCAGCTCCTGCAGCTGTCCGGGGTCGGACCGGGAGCGCTGCTGCAATCGCTGGGCATCGGCGTGGTCGCCGACATGCCCGGGGTCGGCGCCGAGCTGCAGGACCACCTGCAGGTCCGCATGCAATACCGCTGCACCGAGCCGATCACCATGAACGACGTGATTCACAGCTGGCGCCAGCGCGCCCAGGCGGGCCTGCGCTATGCGCTGCACCGCAAGGGCCTGCTGGCGATCGGCGCCGGCTATGCGGGCGGCTTCTTTCGCACCAGCGAGCTGGCGGCGACGCCCGACGTCCAGGTGCATTTCATCATCTTCAGCGGCGAGACAGCTGGCGCCGCGCTGCATCCCTTCCCGGGCTTCATCGCGTCGGTCTGCCAGCTGCGGCCGGAGAGCCGCGGCTTCGTGCGCATCACATCGGCCGATCCGCGTCAGCCCCCGGCGATCCAGCCGCGCTATCTCACGAGCGCGGTCGATCGCGACACGATCATCGCCGGCATGAAGCTGCTGCGGACAATCATGCGCCAGCCGGCGATGCGCCGTTACGTCGCCGAGGAGCGCGCGCCGCCTCCGCAGGTGACGAGCGATGCGGATCTGCTCGCCTTCGCGCGCGCAACCGCAACGACCCTCTTTCATCCGACCAGCACCTGCCACATGGGCAGCGACGCGACCGCGGTGGTCGACGAGCGGCTGCGGGTGCGCGGCATCGAGCGCCTGCGCGTGGTCGACGGCTCGATCATGCCGACCCTGGTGTCCGGCAACACCAATGCGGCGATCGTGATGATCGCCGAAAAGGGCGCCAACATGATCCTGCAGGACGCGCGGGCGCCGGCGCGCGCGGCGGCCGCGGTGTAGCGGTTTCGACGGCAAGAAGCGGAGTGCGGAGCGGGGCGGACGCGGCCATATCCATGTCGACGCCGAACCACCCGAGGAGGACCGCATGAGCTTCCGTATCACCGGCCTGCCGGCCGAGGATTTCACCCATCTGTTCGACCTTGCGGACGACGAGCTGGCGGCGCGCGGCGCCGTGCGCCGGATCGCCGACGCGCGCAGCCCGGGCTACCCCTGTCGCGTCAGCCTGACGGATTCGCGCGCCGGCGACGAGCTCGTGCTGGTGAACTACGAGCATCATCCGGTCGAATCTCCGTATCGGATGCGGTTCGCGATCTATGTGCGTCGCGGCGAGGAGACGTATGACGCGGTCGATACGGTGCCCGAGCAGCTTCGCACGCGCACGCTCGCGGTCCGCTCATTCGATTCCGACGCGATGATGGTCGGCTGGCAGCTCGTCGACGGACGTCATCTCGTTGCCGGGATCGAGCGGCTCTTCGCCGATCCCCGCGCCACCTATCTGCACGTCCATTTCGCGGCGGCCGGCTGCTACGCGGCCCGCGTCGAGCGGGCCTGAAGTCTCCCCGCATGCCAGATGAGCGTGCGCCGCGGTCCTGCCGCAGTCGCCGTTGCGCCCCTTTGCGGGCCGATGCATGATCCCGGGGTCGCAATTCAAGGGAGCGGCCCCATGCACGACATCGTCATCCGCGGCGGCACCATCGTGGACGGGACCGGCAAGGCTCCCTACAGCGGCGACATCGCAATCGCGGACGGCCGCATCGCGGCGGTCGGCGGCAAACAGGGGCCCGGGCGGCGCGACATCGATGCCGGCGGCCTCCTGGTCACGCCCGGCTGGGTCGACATCCATACGCATTATGACGGACAGGCGATGTGGGACCCCCTGCTCGCCCCGTCATGCTGGCACGGCGTCACCACGGTGATGTTCGGCAATTGCGGCGTCGGCTTCGCGCCGGTGAAAAAGCATCACCGCGGCGCGCTGATGGACCTGATGGAGGGCGTCGAGGAGATTCCCAACCCGGTGCTGGCCGCCGGCCTGACCTGGGAGTGGGAGAGCTTTCCCGATTTCATGGATGCCCTGGAGCGGCGCCGGCGCGCCATCGACATCGCGGCCCAGGCGGCGCATCTGCCGCTGCGTGTCTATGTCATGGGGGACCGCGCCGTGCGGCGGGAAGCCGCCACGCCCGACGATATCGCCGAGATGCGCCGGCTCACCATCGAGGCGTTGCGGGCCGGGGCCTTCGGCTTCACCACCTCGCGCACCGACTCGCACAAGACGCCGGATGGCGAGATGGTGCCGTCGCGCGACGCCGACGCGGCGGAGCTGCTGGGGATCGGGTCCGCGCTCGGCGCGGTCGGCGCCGGCGCCTTCGGGATGAACAGCGACTTCGACGACGAGGCCTATGAGCTCGCCTGGATGACCAAGCTGGCGCGCGAGACCGGGCGCCCGGTCTGGTTCCTGCTCACCGACCGCTACGAGGACCCGGCGCGCTGGCGGCGCCTCCTGAAGGCGACGCATGAAGCGCGCCGCCAAGGCCTGCCGATCACCGCGCAGATGGCCGGCCGGCCGATCGGCGTGATGATGGGCATCGGCACCGCGCTCAATCCATTCACGGTGCGGCCGACCTACAAGGCGCTCGAGACCCTGCCCATCGAGGAGCAGCGCCGGCGGCTGCGCGACCCCGAGACGCGGGCGAAGATCCTGGCCGACACGCCGTCGGAGGCCGAGATCGCCAAGCTCGCGCAGTTCCGCCAGATCGTCGCCAAGCGCTTCGACAAGTTCTTCACCATGGGCGATCCGCCGGACTACGAGCCCGGCCCGGAGAAGAGCGTTGCCGCGATCGCGCAGCGCGAGGGCCGCACGCCGGAAGAGGTCGCCTACGACTACATGCTGGAAGACGGGCAGTATCTCTACTTCCCGGTTGTGAACTACGTCACCGGCGACCACGAGCCGATCCTGCAGATGCTCAACGATCCGGCCTGCCTGCTTGGGCTGAGCGATGGTGGCGCACATTGCACGTCGATCGTCGACGCGGGCACGCCGAGCTTCATGCTGTCGCATTGGGGGCGCGACCGGCAACGCGGGCCGCGGCTGCCGCTGGAGCTGCTGGTCCGGCGCCAGACCAGCGAGACCGCCGACTTCTTCGGGCTCACCGACCGCGGCCGGCTCGCGCCGGGCTTGCGCGCCGACCTCAACCTGATCGACTTCGAGGCCCTGCGGCTGCATCGGCCGGAGCTCGTGCACGACATGCCGGCGGGCGGCCGGCGCTTCATCCAGCGCGTCGACGGCTACGCGGCGACGATCGTGGCGGGCACGCCGATCTTCGAGCAGGGCGAGCACACCGGCGCGCTGCCGGGGAAGCTGGTGCGCGCCGGGCGGCGCAAGGCCGCGCTGCACGCCGCCGAATAGCCCCGCAACAGGGACTGCCGTCCTTTCCCGTGGCCCGTCCGTGGGCGCGGCGGCCGCCTGAAATTGCTTTACCTGGCCTGCCGGCGTTTGGACGACCGGGCGGGCTTGGGTGGCGCCTGATAGGCGGGGTTCGCGGCGCAAAACCCCGTATTGCCGGCACGCGCCTCGACGCGGCACTGCTCGAAGGTCTGGAATCCGCAGGCCCAGCCGTCGTCCTGGTCCTGAATGACCAGGCACCAGGGATAGCTTTTCGCCGCACCCATGGATTGGGCGGCGCTCATCGACGTGGCCGGCGCAATGGTCGCAGCGATCGTAACCAGACCCAGCGCGAACTTGCGCATGTGCGGTCCCTACTCCGCCGCCTCGCTCACGACGTCCGCCCGCTCCACTTTCGCGGCGCAGAACTTGAACTCGGGGATCTTGCCGAACGGATCGAGCGCCGGATTGGTGAGCAGGTTCGCGGCCGCCTCCACGAAGGCGAAGGGGATGAACACCACGCCGTCCGGGATCCCGTCGTCCTGGCGGGCCGTAAGCTCGACCGTGCCGCGCCGCGTCGTCACCCGCACCATGTCGCCGGGCGCGATGCCGAGCCGGGCGATGGTGCCGCGCGAGAGCGAGGCGACCGCCGAGGGCTCGAGCGCATCGAGGACGGTGGCGCGCCGCGTCATCGCACCGGTGTGCCAATGCTCGAGCTGGCGGCCGGTGGTGAGGATGAAGGGATAGTCGGCGTCCGGCACCTCGTCGGGCGGGGTGTATTTCGCCGCCACCAGCTTGGCGAAGCCGCCGGGACGCGGGAAGCCCTTGTCGAACACGACGTCGCGGCCGGGCACGTCCGGGCCGTCGACCGGATAGGTGACGTGGTGCTCGCGCTCGACGCGCTCCCAGGAGATGTTGTCGAGCGCCGGCATCATCGATGCCATCTCGGTGAAGACCTCGCCGACATGCTTGTAGTTCCACTTGCAGCCCATGCGCTGCGCCAGATCCTGGATGATCCAGAGATCCTGCCGCGCCTCGCCCGGCAGCGGCAGCGCGGCCCGCCCCATCTGGACCTGGCGGTTGGTGTTGGTGACGGTGCCGTCCTTCTCGGGCCAGGCCGAGGCCGGCAGGATCACGTCCGCATAGGACGCCGTTTCGGTGAGGAAGATGTCCTGCACCACCAGATGCTCGAGATGCGCCAGCGCGCCGCGCGCGTGGTTGAGGTCGGGGTCGGACATCGCGGGGTTCTCGCCCATGATGTACATGCCCTTGATCTCGTCGGCATGCACCGCGTCCATGATCTCGACGACGGTCTTGCCCTTCTGTGGATCGAGCTTTACTCCCCACGCCGCCTCGTATTTGGCGCGGGTCTCGGCATTCTCCACCGACTTGTAGTCGGGAAAGAACATCGGGATGAGGCCGGCGTCGGAGGCGCCCTGCACGTTGTTCTGGCCGCGCAGTGGATGCAGGCCGGTGCCCGGCCGGCCGACCTGACCGCAGATCAGCGACAGCGCGATCAGGCAGCGCGCATTGTCGGTGCCGTGGGTGTGCTGGGAGACGCCCATGCCCCAGAAGATGATCGCGCTTTCGGCGCGCGCGAAGGTGCGCGCGACCTTGCGCAGCACGTCCGCCTCGATGCCGCAGATCGGCGCCATCTCCTCAGGCGTAAAGGGTTTGACGGTCTGGGCGAGCTTGTCGAAGTCCTCGGTGTAGGTCTGGACGTATTGCTGGTCGTAGAGCTTCTCTTCGATGATGACGTTGAGCATGCCGTTGAGCATGGCGACGTCGGTGCCGTTCTTGAACTGCATCATCTGCCAG
>DATBBS010000211.1:0-2624 GCA_036270895.1 Xanthobacteraceae bacterium | reverse complement strand
CTCAGGCTCGAGGCCGAGCATATCCACGTTCCCCTTGTGGCATGCGGCGTGCAGACCGACGCCCGGGCGGCGGTCGCGGCCATCCATGCGGGCGCCAAGGAATACATCCCGCTGCCGCCCGATCCGGAGATGATCGCGGCGGTGCTCGCGGCGGTCGCCAACGATGCGCGCGAGATGGTGTACCGCGACGACGCCATGGCGCATGTGGTCAAGCTCGCCCAGCAGATCGCCCCGAGCGATGCTTCCGTGCTGATCACCGGCGAATCCGGCACCGGCAAGGAGGTTCTTGCGCGCTACGTCCATGCCCGCTCGAACCGCGCGCGCGGATCGTTCATTTCCGTCAACTGCGCCGCGATCCCCGAAGCCCTGCTCGAATCCGAATTGTTCGGGCACGAGAAGGGCGCCTTCACGGGCGCGGTCGCGCGCCGCATCGGCAAGTTCGAGGAGGCGAACGGCGGCACGCTGCTGCTCGACGAGATCTCCGAGATGGACGTGCGGCTGCAGGCCAAGCTCCTGCGCGCATTGCAGGAGCGCGTGATCGACCGCGTCGGCGGCACGCGGCCGGTGCCGGTCGACATCCGGGTCATCGCGACGTCGAACCGCAACCTCGCCGAGGTGGTGCGTGACGGCACCTTCCGCGAGGACCTGCTTTTTCGTCTCAACGTGGTGAACCTGAAGATCCCGCCCCTGCGCGAGCGGCCGGCCGACGTGCTGGAGCTCGCCCAGCATTTCGCCAAGCTCTATGCCGGAGCCAACGGCGTGGCGTTGCGCCCGCTCTCCGCCGATGCCAAGCGCCAGCTCACGCTGTCGCGCTGGCCCGGAAACGTGCGCGAGCTCGAGAACACCATCCACCGCGCCGTGCTGATGGCAAGCGGCGACGAGATCGGGCCCGACGCGATCCTTTCGCCGGACGGCCTGCGGCTCGACCAGGCCAAACCTCCGGCGGTCGCCCATGCGGCGCTCGCCGCCGAAGCGGTGACGCGCTCGCTCGTCGGCCGCACCGTGGCGGACGTCGAGCGCGACCTGATCCTGGAGACGCTCAAGCACTGCCTCGGCAACCGCACCCACGCCGCCAACATCCTGGGGATCTCGATTCGCACGCTACGTAACAAGCTCAACGAATATGCGGCCGACGGCGTCGGCATCCCGGCGCCGAATGGCGGCGAGGTGCGCGGCGCGGCGTGAGCGCCCTTGCGGGAATGCCGGGCCCAAAATGAAATCGCCCGCTTGCGCGGGCGATTTCTCGTTTTTGGAATTGACTAAAGGCCGGCGTTCAGAACGACACGCCCATCGACTGGAGCACGTTCATGCCGGCCTGGCGCTGCTCGTCGCTCAGCGTGCTGATCAGCGGCTCGGCCGCCGACTTCAGGCGCTGCATCGCGACGGCGGTCACCGTGTAACCGGCGACGCGCGCCCGCGCGTTTTCGATATAACCCGCATCGGCCGATGCGACCCGGTACTGCTGCTGACGTTGGCCGAGGTTGCGCAACGTCGCCGCCACCGCATGCCAGTGATGCTCCTGCGACGGCGTCAGGTGCAGCGCGCCGCGGAGGCGGGCGATCTGCCCCTCAGTGATCACGATTTCCTGGGCGGCAGCGGTCGAGACCCCGAGCCCCTGGTGCGAAACCGATAACGAGCCGACTGTCGCGAGCGCAAACATACCCGCGAATGCTGCCTTCCACATTCGTGTCTCCGTGTTCTTTGTCGATTGATATGATGGCTTTAGCGGCCGAGCGAAGCCATCGCAAGTTGCCAACAAGATGAATGGGGGCGACGGTAAGGTATTATTGTGGCGACGGAACCATTTACATCCGACAGCGTTGAAAAGCCTTCAGAATTACGGATATTCCGGCAAGGTTCCACGACCCCGGTAACGGGCTGTGGCGAGCGGATTCAGACCTCGTAAACCTGAATCCGCTCGCCGTCAGGGCCGCGCGGGCTCAGACGACCTCGGTCGAATGGGTCCGCCGTTCCGCCACGACCAGCGCTTCGAGATTGCCGCGCTGGCGCCGGATGATCAGCTTGTTGAGCGCGCCGAGATAGGCCTTGGCGGAGGCGACGAGCGTGTCGGGATCCGCGCCCTTCGCGCCCACCGAGCGGCCGTTCTCGGCCAACCGGACCGAGACCTCGGCCTGCGCGTCGGTGCCTTCCGTCACCGCATGCACCTGGTAGAGCTCGAGCGTCGCCTCGTGCGGCACCATCGCCTTGATGCAGTTGAAGGTCGCATCGACCGGGCCGTTGCCGTCGCACTCCTCGATCATCGTCTTGCCTTCGATGTCGATCTTCATGGTGGCGCGCTGCGGCCCGCGCGTGCCGGCGATGACCGACAGCGAGACCAGCTTGATGCGGTCCTGCGCGGTCGCGATCTCCTCGTCGACCAGGGCCTCGATGTCCTCGTCATAGACGTGCTTCTTGCGGTCGGCGAGCGCCTTGAAGCGCACGAAGGCGTCCTCGAGCTGATTGGCGGCGAGCTCGTAGCCCAATTCCTTGAGCTTGTGCACGAAGGCATGGCGGCCGGAATGCTTGCCCATGACCAGCGAGGTCTGCTTTACGCCCACGCTTTCCGGGGTCATGATCTCGTAGGTCTGGGTGTGCTTGAGCATGCCGTCCTGGTGGATGCCGGA
>DATBBS010000210.1:0-8587 GCA_036270895.1 Xanthobacteraceae bacterium | reverse complement strand
TCGAGCGAGGCGAGATAGAGGTCCTGGATGTCGGGCGGCGACGGCTTGAGGATCACCTGGAACTGGTAATAGTGCTGCAGCCGGTTGGGGTTTTCCCCATAGCGGCCGTCCTTGGGGCGGCGCGAGGGCTGCACATAGGCCGCATGCCAGGGCCGCGGTCCGAGCGCGCGCAACGTGGTGGCGGGATGGAAGGTGCCGGCGCCGACCTCCATGTCGTAGGGCTGCAGGATCACGCAGCCCTGGTCCGCCCAGAAACGCTGCAACGCCAGGATCAGGCCCTGGAACGAGCGCTCGGGCCGCATGTGAGCCGGAAGATCGATGTTGGACATGAGCGGGTTGCCGGGGCGCGTGGGCGCGGAACGTAGTCGCCACCCCCCGAGGGGTCAAGGCGCGGACTGAGGTTGGCCCCGCCGCCACCCGCACCGCGACCCGATGCCCGGGCCGCGCCCCTTGCGGGCAGCGCCGCCGCCGCCGTAGGAGAGAGCCCCGAAACACGCGGAGAACATCGTGCGCAGGAGCTCCATCATTGCGGCTGCGGTTGCGGTCGCCCTCGCGACCGGCGGCGCAGCGGCGCAGGATTATCCCAGCCGTCCGATCCGGCTCATCGTCGCCTTCGCGGCCGGCGGCACCACCGATTTCGTGGCGCGGCAGCTCGCCGAGAAGGCCAAGGCCTCGCTCGGGCAGAGCATCGTGGTCGAGAACAAGCCGGGCGCCAACGGCGCCATCGGGGCGGACTTCGTGGCGAAATCCGAGCCCGACGGCTACACCTTGTTCTTCAGCACGGCCGGGGCGCTGGCGATCAATCCCAGCATGCGCACCGACCTGCCCTATGATCCGATCAAGGATTTCACCCCGATCGTCCCGGTCGCCCGCAACACCGTGCTCTTCGCGGTCAATCCTACCCTCGGGGTCGCCACCGCGCAGGAGATGATCGCGCGCGCCAAGGACAAGCCCGGCACCATTACGGTGGCCATCACCGGCGTCGGCGCGATCTCGCATCTCGCGATCGAGATGCTGCAGCTCGCGGCCGGAATCAAATTGCAATACGTGCCCTATCGCGGGGCCGGCCAGGCGGTCGCCGACTTCATCGGCGGACAATTGAATGCGATGAGCGCCGAGGTCCCGGTGCTAATGCCCCAGATCAAGGCCGGCAAGGCAAAAATCCTGGCGGTGAGCGCGCAGGGCCGCTCCGATGTGCTGCCCGACGTGCCGACCTTCGCCGAGCTCGGCTATCCCGACGTCGTCGCCGACAACTGGTCGGGCGTGCTCGCCCCGCCCAACACCCCGCCGGCGATCGTCGCCCGGCTCAACCAGGCCTTCAACGCCGTGGTGCGCGACCCCGAGGTGCGCCGCCGCTTCGCCGACAACGGCGTGTCCACCATCGGCGGCACGCCGGAGGACTTGACCGAGCTCATCCGCAGCGAGACCGCGCGCTGGCGAAAAGTCGTCAAGGAGACCGGCGTCAAGGCCGAGTGAAGGGTGGCGAATAGCGAATAGATAAGAAGTCGACTCGCTACACTATTCGCTGCTCGCTATCCGCTATCTCTACCCGGAGGAAACCTATGCCCATCGCGCGATTCGGACGCTTCGCCGCCGCCGCCATTGCGGCCTGCTGGCTCATCGCGAGCGCGCACGCGCAGAGCTATCCGACCCGCACCATCAAGATGGTGATCGCCTTCCCGCCCGGCGGCCCGACCGATTTTGTCGGCCGGCTGCTCGCCGACAAGCTCAAGGAGCTGCTCGGCCAGAGCGTGATCATCGAGAACAAGGCCGGCGCCAACGGCGCGATCGGCGCCGATGCGGTCGCGAAGTCGGACCCCGACGGCTACACGCTGTTCTTCACCACGGTCGGCGCGGTCGCGATCACGCCCAATCTGCGCAGCGACATGCCCTATGACACGTTGCGCGATTTCGCGCCGGTGTCCCTGGTGGTGAACAACACCACCGTGCTGGTGGTGAGCCCGAGCCTGCCGGCGAGCTCGGCCAAGGATCTCGCCGCCATGGCCAAGGCCAAGCCGGACACCCTCGCCTTCGCGTCCACCGGGCTGGGCAGCATGCCGCACCTCGCGCTCGAGCTTTATCAGTCGGCGGCGGGCGTCAAGTTCGTGCACGTGCCCTACCGGGGCGCGGCGCCCGCGCTGACCGACCTGCTCGGCGGACAGGTCACCGCGCTGTTCGCCGACGCGCCGGTGCTGATGTCGCAGCTCGAGGGCGGCAAGCTCAAGGCGCTCGGCGCCGCGTCCGACCAGCGCAATCCCATGCTGCCCGACGTGCCGACCCTCAAGGAGCAGGGATTCGCCGACACGCAAGCCGACAACTGGTATGGGCTGCTCGCCCCCGCCAAGACGCCGCCGGCGGTGATCGCCCGGCTCAATAAAGCGGTCCACGATGTGCTCGCCGATCCGGCGGTGCGCGACAAGCTGATCAAGTCGGGCGCCGTCCCCTCGCCGACCACGCCCGAGGATTTCGGCAAGCTGCTCCAAAGCGAGATCGCCCGCTGGGGCAGGATCATTCGCGAGAAGGGCATCAAGGAGGGGTGAGATGAGCGAGGCCCTGCGAGAGAAGCTGGCCAATGCGGGACGTGTGCTCGCCATGGAGGGCCAGGGCGATCATGTGGCGGGCCACGTCTCGGTCCGCCTGCCGGACGACCCCGGCCGCTTCCTGATGAAGCCGGCCGGCATCGGAATCGAGGAGATGCGCCCGGACAACATCATCACGGTCGACATCGAGGGCCGCAAGGTCGACGGGTCGATGCCACGCCACAACGAGGTGTTCATCCATTCGGAGGTGTTGCGGGCGCGGCCCGACGTGAATGCCGTGATCCACACCCACCCGATCCACGCGGTGGCCTTCTCCTCGCTCGGCAAGCCGCTCGTGGCGGTGGGCAACGACGCGTCCGCCTTCGCCGGCAACCTGCCGGTCTTTTCCGAGACGACCGACCTCATCATCGACCAGCCGCGCGGCAAGGCGGTTGCGCGCTGCCTGGGCGAGCATTCCGCCCTCATCCTGCGCAATCACGGCATCGTGGCGGCGGCGGCCACGATCGAGGAAGCCGTATGGGTGGCCTTGAAGCTCGAGCGGGCCTGCCAGATGCAATTGCTCGCCGAGGCCGCCGGCGGCCCGAAGCTGGTGGTGGAAGGCAGCGACCTCAAGCAGAAGGCGGGTCGCTCGAACCGCGGCGACCTGCACACCAACGTGTTCAACTATCTGGTGCGGCGCTGGCGCTGCGTGTGCTGCGGCGAACGGGTGGACGCCCCGCAGGTCACCGCCTTCGAGAGCTGGCGGCAGGGCTGAACATCGAGGCCGGTGAGCGCGGCTTGGTCTGACCACCGAAGCCGCATCGACGCCGCAGCCGGGATGAGCCCCTCGGGCCTTGTGGATTCACGGATACGTGGTCACAATCGCGCCACGCTGGGCCGATCGTGCAGCAGGCCGTCGGCCAGTCGATCAAAAACCATCCGAATTCGGGAGGACCAGATGACCAGACCCACGTTCAGCCTCGACCGGCGCACTGTGCTCAAGGGCGCTGCTGCGGCGGGTGCCCTGCAGATATCGTCCCCGTTCATCATCCGGGCCCGCGGCGAGACGGCCGTGCGGATCGGCATGGTCGACCCGCTCACCGGCGTCTACGCGGCGCCCGCGGGCAACGAGGTGATGGGGGCCAAGCTCGCGGTCGAGCAGATGAATGCGAAAGGCGGAATCCTGGGACGCCAGGTGGAGCTGCTGGTCGAGGATTCGGCCAATGACGTCGGCACCGGCGTGCAGAAGACCCGCAAGCTGCTGGAACGCGACCAGGTCAACTTCATCATCGGCGACGTGAACTCGGGTATCGCCCAGGCGATCGCCCAGGTCACCAACGAGAAGAAAGTGCTGCACATCGTCTCCGGCGGGCACACCGATACGATCACCGGGGTCGACTGCAAATGGAATGTCTTCCGCGTCTGCAATACGACCCGCATGGAAGCCAACTCGGTCAGCGATCTGCTGTTCACCAAGTATGGCAAGAAGTGGCATTTCATCACGCCGGATTACGCCTTCGGCCATACGTTGCAGAAGGCGTGTGCGGACAATCTGCAAAAACTCGGCGGGACGACGACCGGCAACGAGCTTACGCCGCTCGGGACCAACGACTTCTCGGCCTATCTGATCAAGGCGCGCGCGGCCAAGCCCGATGTCCTCATCCTGCTCGTGCAGGGTTCGGATATGATCAACTGCCTCAAGCAGATCGTGCAATTCGGCATCGACAAGCAGATCCACGTCGCCGGCACCCAGCAGGAGCTCGAATCGCTCGAAGGGTTGCCGCCCGAGGCGCGCATCGGCGTCTGGATGTTCGAATGGTATTGGAAACAGCCGGGCGTGCCGGGCGTCGACAAGTTCGTCGCCGACATCCGCAAGGTCAACGGCGGCAAGGTGCCGACCGCGCGCCATTGGTTCGGCTATACGTCGGCGATGACCTTCGGGCTCGTTGCCAATCGGGAAAAGACCCTCGATTCCGTCAAGCTCGCGAAGGCGTTGGGCGATTTCGAGCTGCCGCCCGAGGTCAAGCTCCAGCCCAACAAGTGCTATTACCGTGCCGGCGACCACCAGCTGATGACCTCGGCCTTCGTGGGCTCGGCCCAGCCGACCGGCAAGGATGATCCGGAGGATCTCTTCCACGTCGACCAGGTGGTGGCCGGCGACAAGACGGCGCCCGCCGTCACCGAAACCGGCTGCAAGCTGACCATGCCGAGCTGACACGCCACGCCGGGCGCCCGAGGAGAACCCCTCCTCGGGCGCCCATTTTGTTGCGCTCCTCGCTAGGCGGCCCGAATCCGGCTATCCAGGAGACGCTGGCGACCGCCCAGCTCCGAGCTCCTCATGACGCAAGTCCTCCTGTTCAACATCACCAACGGCCTGATCATCGGCGCCTTCTACGTGCTGATGGCGCTCGGGCTGTCGCTCATCCTCAATCTGAGCAACGTGATCAATTTCGCCCATGGCGGGTTCCTGGTGATCGGAGGTTACATCGCCTATACGATCACGCCTTATGTCGGCTTTTGGGGCGCGCTCCTGATCGCGCCTGTCCTCACGGCATTCATAGGATTGGCGGTCGAACGGGTGCTGATCCGCCCGCTCTACGGCCGCGATCCGCTCTACAGCCTCCTTCTCACCTTCGGTCTCGCCTTCATCATCGAGGACGGCACGCGTTTCATCTGGGGAGCGCAGGGCAAGCCGGTGACCATTCCCGCCATCCTGGCGCAACCCCTGAGCTACGAGTTCTTTTTCGTCACCGGCTATCGCCTGTTCATGGTGACGATGGTGATCGTGACCGTGACGCTGCTGTTCGTGCTGCTTCGCTACACGCGGCTGGGGATCCGCATCCGCGCCGGCACGCTCGACCTGGAGACGGTGGCGGCGTTGGGAATCAATGTGCGCATGCTGCGGTCGCTCAATTTCGCGGTCGGAATCTTCCTCGCCGGCCTCAGTGGCGTGCTGGCGGCAGGTCAGCTCGGTCTCGAACCGACCATGGGCACCGGTCTGCTGATGCCGAGTTTCATCGCCATCATCGTGGGCGGTGTCGGCAGCCTCACCGGCACACTGCTCGGCGGCTTGCTGATCGGCGTCGCATCCGGCGTCACGGCCGTGTTCCTGCCTGCTGCGAGCGAGGCCATCATGTATGTGCTCATGGCGGTGGTTCTTCTGGTCCGCCCGCGCGGATTGCTGGGCGAGGAAGGCATGATGACATGAGCGCAGGAGAGCAGACGCGCAAGCTCGTCGCGCTCGCCGTGATCTGGGCGGCTCTGCTGCTGGCGCCCTATTGGATGGTGCCGCTCGGAGGCTATACGGCGCTTGGGACCCGGGTGCTCGTGCTCGGGCTGGCGGCGATGTCGGTGAATTTCCTGCTGGGCTTCACCGGCGTCCTGTCGTTCGGCCACGCCGCCTATTTCGGGCTCGGCGCTTATGGGGCGGGCTTCGCCCTCAAGTTCCTGGCGCCGAGCACGCCGCTGTCGCTGCTGTGCGGCATGCTGCTGGGGGGGATCGCCGGCGCCGTGCTGGGCGCGCTTCTGGTGCGGCGGCGCGGCGTCTACTTCGCCATGGTGACGATCGCCTTCGGGCAGGTGTTCTACTACATCGCATTCCAATGGAGCTCGGTGACCGGCGGCGACGACGGCTTGCGCGGATTTTCCCGCCAGCCGCTCGAATTCGGCGTCTTCGCCGTCGACATCCTGTCGAATGCCAACGCCTTCTACTACTTCGTTCTCGCCTGCTTCGCACTGGCGGCGGCCGTCATGGCCTTCATCCTGCGTTCGCCGTTCGGGCGCACCATGATCGCGATCCGGGAAAACGAAGGCCGCGCCCGCTTCCTCGGCATTCCGGTGGAGCGTCACATCTGGATCGCCTTCACGCTTTCCTGCTTCTTCATGGGCTTCGCCGGCGCGCTCTATGCGCTCGTCAACAACTTCGCCGACCCGCGCGGCCTGCACTACAGCCAGTCCGGCGATTTCGTCATGATGGCCGTGATGGGCGGCATGCGGACATTCTGGGGGCCCCTGCTCGGGGCCGCCGTCTTCGTCGTGCTGCAGGATTATCTGTCGAGCCTCACCGTCAACTGGATGTCCTTCGTCGGCATGCTGTTCGTCGCCGTCGTTCTGCTCTTCCCGCGCGGCCTGCTGGGATTCATCCGCCGCAAGAGCGAAGCATGAGCATCCTGCAGATCAGAAATCTCGGCAAACGCTTCGGCAGCCTCGTCGCGGTGCAGGACGTCTCGCTGACGGTGCAGAAGGGAGAGCTGCGCGCCATCATCGGCCCCAACGGCGCCGGCAAGACCACCTTCTTCAACCTGATCAGCGGATTTTTTCCGCCGAGCACGGGGACCATTGCCTTCGACGGTCGCGACATCACGGCGCTGCCGGCGCACAGGCGCGTCACGCTCGGCATGGCGCGGACGTTCCAGATCACCCAGATTTTCCCCGAGCTCACCGTCTTCGAGAATGTCAGGATCGCGACCGAAGTCGCGGGCGGCTATCGCCTGCGTCCATGGATCACCCGCGTGGAGCGTGGCGAGATCCTCGGCCGGGTTGCCGAGACGCTCACACTCGCCGGACTGGAAGGAAAATCCGACCGGCTGGTCGGCGAGCTCGCGCATGGCGACCAGCGCGTTGCCGAGATCGCCATGGCGCTGGCGCTGCGGCCGCATTTGCTGCTGCTCGACGAGCCCACCGCCGGCATGGGCGACCATGAAACCTACGAAATCACCCAGCTGATCCGCCGGCTTCATCGCGACAGCAACTTCACCATCGTGCTGATCGAGCACGATATGCGCGTGGTCTTTCACCTCGCCGATCGGATCACGGTGCTCGACCAGGGCAAAATGCTGGCCGACGGCACGCCGCAGGAAATCGCCGCCAACGAGGCCGTTCAGGCGGCTTATCTGGGCAAAGCCGCATGAGTGCCGCACTCGTCGCCGAGGGCCTGCACACCTATTACGGCAAGAGCCACATCTTGCAGGGCGTCAACCTGGAGGTGGCGGAGGGTAAGATCACCGCGCTTCTCGGCCGCAACGGCGCCGGGAAGACCACGACATTGCGCAGCCTGATGGGTCTCACGCCGCCGCGGCAGGGCCGCGTGACCATCTTCGGCGCCGATACGACGCACTGGCCGACTTTTCGGATCGCCGCGTCGGGCGTGGGTTATGTGCCGGAGGGGCGGCGCATCTTCGCCAATCTCAGCGTCGACGAGAATCTGAAGGTGCCGCTCGAGCGCGCCGGTCCGTGGACCGCCCAGCGCATCTACGAGCTTTTCCCGCGCCTCGCGCAGCGCAAGCTCAACCGCGGCCGCCAGCTCTCCGGCGGCGAGCAGGAAATGCTGTCGATCGGTCGGGCCCTTCTGCTCAATCCCAAGCTGCTCATGCTCGACGAGCCCTCGCAGGGATTGGCCCCGCTGGTGGTCCGCGAAGTATTTCGAATCGTATCGCAGATGCGGACCGAGGGAATTTCGGTCCTGCTGGTCGAGCAGAACGCAATGATGAGCCTGGAGATTGCCGACCACGCCTATGTGCTGGACGACGGCGCTGTCGTCTATTCGGGGCCTGCCCGCGAGCTGGCGGCCGACGAGGCTCGCGTGCGGGCGCTGGCCGGCGCAAGCGCGGAGGAATGGAAACAGGAATCGGCGCGCTGAGAAGAGGCACGTGCTCTCGGCGCGCCGCTGCCTGTTGGAGCATTTTCCGGTGACCTGGTCCCCGGTTCCCCGTGGAAAATGCGACCAAATATGGATTTTAGGATCGCCGTCCTGATCTACCGGGCCTCGCCCATGCGGCGTTACCGACCGGGCGCTTGATCCGGGCGATAGACGCCGCTGCGCGGGTCGCGCCGCAGCGTCGGAAACTTTTCACGCACGACTTCCTCGGGCGCCGGCTCGGCGGGATGGAGCGTGTCATTGACCCGCCGCCATTCTGCGGCGACGAACCTGGCGAGCACGGCGGCGCCGAGCGCACCGAGCGCCCAACCGATCAATGGCGGAACGAACAGCGGCATGTCACGCCTCATTCTCTATAACCCGTAGCGCGCCCACATGGCCCGCGCCTCGATGGCCGAGACGACGTCCTCGG
>DATBBS010000209.1:0-6943 GCA_036270895.1 Xanthobacteraceae bacterium | reverse complement strand
TTCCCATGGTGGGCTTCCAGGCCGCGCTGCTGCGCGAGCGCTACGCGGCGCACGGGCTGCGCGCCGCCCAAGCGCGCGCCGTCACGTAACGGCGGCAAGAAAAAAGCCCCGCCGAAGCGGGGCTTTGCGCAGGGTTTTTAGCCCCGCAAGTGGATGTGGCTCAGATCGCGCTGATATCGCGGTCCTTGGTTTCGGGCAGGAAAATCAGGGCGACGAAGAAGCTCATCGCCGCGACCCCGACCGGGTACCACAGACCGGAGTAGATGTCCCCGGTCGCCGCCACGATCGCAAAGACGGTCGCCGGCAGGAAGCCGCCGAACCAGCCGTTCCCGATGTGATAGGGCAGCGACAGTCCGGTATAGCGGATGCGGGTCGGGAACATCTCGACCAGCCAGGCCGCGATCGGGCCGTAGACCATCGTCACATAGCCCACCAGGATGGTCAGCAGCAGGATCGTCATCGGGTAGTTGATCTGCGCCGGATCGGCGCTCGCCGGATATCCGTGCTTCGCGATCGCGTCACCCAGCACCTTGGGGAAATCCGGCGTGGTGGTCGGGATTGTCTGGTCGCCGACCTTCACCACCGCCTTCGTTCCCGCCGGAGCGGCCTCGTTCTTGTAGTTCACCGAGCGGGTGACGAGCTGCGACTTCGCGATATCGCAGGAGGTCGTGAATTTCGCCACGCCGACCGGATTGAACTGGAACGAGCACTCGCTCGGGTCGGCGATCACGGTGACCGGCGCCGTCGCAAGCGCCTTCTCCAGCGCCGGGTTGGTGAAGTGGGTGATCGCCTGGAAGAGCGGGAAGTAGGTCAGGAACGCCAGCGCGAAGCCCGCCATCATGATCGGCTTGCGGCCCCACTTGTCCGACAGCCAGCCGAACAGGATGAAGCCAGGCGTGGCGATCGCGAGCGAGACGGCGATCAGGATCTGCGCCGTCACCCCCGCGACCTTGACGGTCTGGGTCAGGAAGAACAGTGCGTAGAACTGTCCGCCATACCAGATCACCGCTTCGCCCGCCGTCGCGCCGAACAGCGCGAGGATCGCGATCTTGGCGTTCGACCACTCGCCAAAAGCCTCGCTCAGCGGCCGCTTCGAGCCCTTGCCCTCGTCCTTCATCCGCTGGAACAGCGGCGATTCACTGAGCTTGAGCCGGATCCAGATCGACACCGCGAGCAGCACCGCCGAGATCAGGAACGGAATGCGCCAGCCCCAGGCCACGAAATCGGCCTCGCCCATGTAGGTGCGGATGCCGAGGATGAACAGCAGCGCCATGAACAGGCCGAGCGTCGCGGTGGTCTGAATCCACGAGGTGTAAAAGCCGCGCTTGCCGGGAGGCGCATGCTCGGCCACGTAGGTCGCCGCACCGCCGTATTCGCCGCCGAGCGCAAGACCCTGCACCAGGCGCAAGGCCACCAGCGCGATCGGCGCCGCGATGCCCCAGTCGGCATAGACCGGCAGCAGGCCGATCATGAAGGTGCCGAGGCCCATCAGCGTCATGGTGACCAGGAAGGTGTATTTACGGCCAACGATGTCGCCCAGACGTCCGAAGAACAGCGCTCCGAACGGGCGCACCGCGAAGCCGGCCGCGAAGGCAAGCAGTGTGAAGATGAACCCGGCGGTCGGGTTGACGCCGGAGAAGAACTTGCCGGCCAGAATGACACCCAGGGTGCCGTAAATGTAGAAGTCATACCATTCGAAGACGGTGCCGAGCGATGAAGCGAAAATGACGAGACGTTCTTCTTTCGTCATTCCCCCCGCGCGGGCAGGAATGCCTGAGGTAGTCGTTATGGTAGCCATGGGCGATCGTCCCTATGTCGTGTTGTTTGAGGGCCGTCCCGCGCCTCCACCCCGGCCGCGCGTCCCGTCCCTGGCCGCAATGGTAGGGCGGCGCATCCAGCCGCGTCTTTGGGCAACTGGTCTTAAGTCTAAAGTAGCATCGCGCGGTCCCGCACGTTGCATCGCACAATCGCGACCTGGACGCCGCACTGCACAAGAACCTCCATGCCGCATGCGGACGAGGGTGCATCAAAGGGTTAAGGCTTGCGGCCAAAAGCATGAAATCGCAGCGGTACCGCTGGGTTAATGCTGTTCGGAAATTTCGATGGCGCGCTGCACGCGACGTTAGGAGCTTTCGCTTAAACTCCGTCGGTCAGTTTCGGGGAAACCGATGCGCGCCCGCCAGGGGATGAAGTTTGCCCTTTTTTCCAGCCTGATCGCCGGGACTGTCGCGGCGGCCGATTCGGCTGCGGCCCAGACCGAACCGGTCATCGTGGTGCCGGGCCGGCCGGGCGTTCCCGTCATGATGAACGGCGTCGACGTCTCCGGCGCGATCATCGAAGGCGAGTTCGGCCTCAACCGCCCGGATTCCGGTTACCCCCGCACTGTCATCATGCGGTATTGGCCGCCGGACCATTACCGCAATCCCGGCCCTTATTTTCCGGCCACCGGGCACAAGCCGCAGTATGGCCGGCGGGAAGTCATTCCCCCGGCTGACCGGCCGATGCCGCCGCGGGCCCAGCGCTTTTACCGCGACTGGTCGATCGAATCCGCTCCCGGTCCGGTGTCCCCCACGGTGCCGTCCGATTCCGCCGCCAATGGTGGCGCCGCCAATGGTGGCGCCCTCAACGGTGGCGCCCTCAATGGTGGCGCCCTCAATGGTGGCGCCGGGTTCGGCGCGGGCCAAGGCCTGCCATCAGCCGCCGCTCAATCCCCGATGGTTTCGCCTGGGAGGAGAGGGGAAGAGGAGAGGGAGGAGAGGAGAGGAGAGAGAGAGGGGAGAAGGGGAGAGGAAGGCAAGACGAGAAGAGGGGACGAGAGAGAGAGGGCACCCCTCTTTCGCCCCGCTCCGCCGCCGCCCCACGTTCACCCCGCTCCGCCGGCGCGCCGCGTTAACCGCGCTCCGCCACGGCCCCGCGTTCACCTCGCTCCGCGGCGGCATACGCCGTAACCTTGACGGCCGAATCCGGTTGGGGGCCGCCCCGAACCGTGGCAGGTTCACGGTGCGGCAACGAGGCGATTGTCGAGGCGTATCATGCGTGTTCTGTGGGTTGCGGCGGCTGCGGCCGTCACGGCGGCGTTCGGTTTGACCGCCACGCCGGCCGCCGCCGGCCACTGTTGCGGGCGCGTGCTCTACGGCGTCGTGCAGGGACCCCCGTCCCCCTATTATCTCGCCGACCAGTTCAACCCGTTCTATCTCGTCAACCAGGGGCCGGTTTATTCCGGGCCCGGCATCTTCTCCGACAACAACTTCTATTATCCGAGCTTGCCGCGCCCGATCTACGCGGTGGGCGGCTACGCCTATGTGCAGGGCTACTATCCGCCCGCCATGCAATATCCCTACGTGCGAAGCTTCGGGGGTTGGCGCTGTCACGGCGGCTACGGAGAATGCGGCCCCTACGGCGCGGCTCGGCCGCACGTCTATCGTCGGCCTCATTTGGCGCCCTACGGCGCCCAGCTTTACCGCGGCGGCCCGAGCGCGCGCGCGATCACGCTGCCCTCGTACCGGTATTGAGGCTCGCCGTTACGCGGCGTCGCGGCCGGCCTTGGCGCCGAGCAAGCCCGATTCGACCAGCGCGTCGCGGATGCGCTCGATCTCGGGTCGCGCCAGCTTGACCAAAGGCGGGCGCACGACGGCGCGCGGCAGGCGGCCGAGCAGCACCAGCGCTTCCTTCATCCGGTTGTGCATGTCGGCCCATGGCTCCGCATAGAACACCCGCGCCAGCGGATAGATGCGGTCGTTGAGGGCGCGCGCCGCCGCCAGATCATTGCGCTGCACGGCTTCGAACAGTCCCGCCTGCAGATCCGCGATGACGCTGCCGCTGCCCGACAGGAGCCCATTGCAGCCGAGCACGAGCGAGGAGAACAGCCACGCGCTGTGGGTGGTGAGCACATTTACGGGCCGCGGCAGGCTTTGCAGCGTGCGGATATGCATCTCGTGCTGCGGCACGTTGCCGGCCCAGTCCTTGATGGCCCGGATGGTCGGCACCTGCTCGACCATCTTCAGCAGCGTGTCGCGCGGGTAGCCCTGGCCGGTCGCGAGGGGATATTGGAACACGATGATCGGCAGGTCGCTCGCGTCGGCGATGCGCCGGAAATGCGCAACCGCCATCTCGGGAGACTGGCCCATCGTAAAAGGGGCGGGCGGGAACACCAGCAGCGCCGATGCGCCGCCCTCGGTCGCCATGCGGGCGATGCGCGCCGCCTCGAGGCTGCCGTCGGCCCAGATGCCGTTGACGATCGGCAGGCGCTCGCCGATCTCGTCCTGCGTGATGTCGAGCACGCGGCGCTGCTCCTCGAAGCTGCAGGACGCGACCTCGGTCGAATGCGCGTTGATGGTGATGGCGGAGAGGCCCTTGGTGCCCGTCACGTCGCCGAGGTGGCGGCGGAAGCTCTTCTCGTCGATCGACAGGTCGTCGTTGAAGGGCAGCAGCACGGCCGGGATGACGCCATGAGGAACGTATTTCGGGTGACGGGGCATCGGGGGTCTCCAGGTTCAACACATTATAACGCGTAGGGTGACAACGGGTAGGGTGGGTTGAGCGAAGCGAAACCCACCATGTGAATCGCCGATGGCTAGCCCGGCTGGTGGGTTACGGCGCGTTCCGCGCCTAACCCACCCTACGGCGCGTGCTTGCGCGCCTTCGCGATCTCCCGCCACAGCTTCTCCGGTGTCGCTGGCATCTGCACATAGCCGGCGCCGATATGCGCCATCGCGTCGTTGACGGCGCCCATGAGGGACGCGAGCGCGCCGACCGTGCCGGATTCGCCGGCGCCCTTGACGCCGAGCGGATTGAGCTTGGTCGGCACTTCATTTTCGCCGAGCACGAAATCGCAAAAATCCTCGGCGCGCGGCATGCAGTAATCCATGAACGAGCCGGACACGACCTGGCCCGACGAATCATAGACCATGTGCTCCATCAGGGCCTGACCGACCCCCATGGCGACGCCGCCGTGAAGCTGGCCCTCGACCAGCAGCGGATTGATCATGTGGCCGACGTCGTCGACGGCGGCGTAGCGGAGCAGTGTGACCTCGCCGGTCGCCGGGTCGATCTCGACCTCGGAAATATGGCAGCCGTTCGGATAGGTGCGCTGGCCGCCGTCGAAGGTGCCGGTCTCGTAAAAACCCGGCTCGACGCCCTTCGGAAGCTTAGCCGGCACGAAGGCGTTGCGCGCCACTTGAGTGAGATCGACCGCCTTGTCGGTGCCGGTCACGGCGAACTTGCCGTCCTTGAAGACGATGTCGTGCTCGCCGGCCTCCAGCATATGCGCCGCGATCCTGGTGCCCTTGGCGATGATCTTGTCGGCCGCCATCAGCATGGCGGTGCCCGCGCAGGCGGTCGAGCGCGACCCGAAGGTGCCGGTGCCGATCATGATCTGGTCGGTGTCGCCGAACTTGAAGGCGATGCGTGACGGGTCGACGCCGAGCTTGGAGGAGATGATCTGGCGGAAGGTGGTCTGGTGGCCTTGGCCGTGATCATGCGTGCCGACCAGCACCGTGATGGTGCCGGTCGGGTCGAAGCGCAGCTCGGCATGCTCGATCAGGCCGGCATTCGAGGCCTCGACGGTGCTCGCGATGCCGAGCCCGCGCAGAAACCCGCGCTTTTCCGACTCGGCGCGCCGCTTCGCGAAGCCGGCATAATCGGCGAGCTTGAGACAGTCCTCGAGATTCTTGCCGAAGTCGCCGCAGTCATAGGTGTAGACCAGTGCGGTCTTGTAGGGCATGGCGGAGGCCGGGATCATGTTGCGGCGCCGCAGCTCGGCGCGATCGATGCCCAGCTCGCGCGCCGCGAGATCCACCATGGTCTCGACCACATAGGCGGCCTCGGGGCGCCCGGCGCCCCGATAGGGGCCGGTCAGCATGGTGTTGGTCAGGACGCCGTTGACCTCGACATGCGCCGCCGGGATCACGTAGGTGCCGGCCAATACCCCGATATTGTTGGTGGGCGGGCCGGCGCTGCGGTCGGAATGATAATAGGCGCCGAGATTGGCGTAGGTGCGGGCGCGAAAGCCGACGAATTTGCCGTCCGCATCGAGCGCGAGCTCGGCCTCGGTGATGTTGTCGCGGCAATGCTCGTCCGACAACAGGCTCTCGCCGCGCTCGCCGACCCATTTCGTTGGCGCGCCCAAAAGTTTTGCGGCGAGGCAGCAGAGAATGTATTCGGGATAGAGCCCGCCCTTCATGCCGAAGCCGCCGCCGACATTGTCCGAGATCACGCGGAAGTGGGTCTCCGGCACCTTGAAGACGTCGGCCGCGAGAAAGCGCCGGAACTGGTGCGGGCCCTGGGCGGTGCAGCGCAAGGTCCAGCGCTGGTCGCGCGCATCGTAGTCGGCGAGCGCGCCGCGCGGCTCCATGGCGTTGGTGGTGAGCCGGTTGATCACCATGCGGTGCTTGATGACGCGGAAGGCGGTCGCGAAGGCGGCATCGGCCGCCGCCTTGTTGCCGGCTTCATGCATGAAGGCAAGGTTGTCCGCGCATTTGTCGTAGACCGCGCGCGCGCCGGGCTTGATCGCGTCCTCGAGCGTCGCCACCGCCGGCAGCATGTCGTAGTCGATCGCGATCGCTTCGGCGGCGTCCTTGGCCTGGTGGAGCGTTTCGGCCACCACGAAGGCGACCGGCTCGCCGATATAGCGCACCATGTCGCGCGCGAGCGCGGGCTGCGAACAGGCGAAAGCGGGCGATCCGTCGCGACGCTTGCGTGGCGTGTTGGGCTTCTGGGTGCCGAGCCCCGCGACGGCCGGGTCGTCGCCGGCAAGCGCCAGCACCACGCCCGGCATGTTCTTGGCGGCACTCACGTCGATCGAGCGGATGCGGGCATGCGCATGCGGCGAGCGCAGCACAAAGGCACGCAGCAGCCCGGCCTGCGCCACGTCATCGACGTAGCGGCCCGCGCCGCGCAGCAGATAGGGATCCTCCTCGCGCGGAACCGATTGCCCAACCCCGTA
>DATBBS010000208.1:0-1638 GCA_036270895.1 Xanthobacteraceae bacterium | reverse complement strand
CCTTCCGCTTATGACCCTGACCGGACGTGGGCGCTCGGCTTTTGCTGCGGTGCACGGGCTGACCTGTTATACTTGGCCCGTGATCCTGGCCTTGGGGTAAGCCCCCATGAGGCGCCGCGAGTTCATCATCCTGTTTGGCGTTGTAGCCGTCGCATGGCCGCTCGCGGCGCGCGCGCGAATATTCAGAAGCGCGCCGCGGGCTAAGCCGGCGCAAACATCGGCACCGGCGGCCCGCCGTCCGTGGGCTTGAACGCCAGGCGGACTGCCTGGCCGATCCGGATCGCGTCCAGATCGCAGTCTACGATGTTGGTCATCATCGTGGGTCCTTCGGCGAGCGTGACGTAGGCGATCGCGTAGGGGATCGGCGCGCGACGGAAGACGCTATAAGAATAAATCGTCCCCTGGCCCGAGGCCTCCATCCACTCGGTGCGCTCGCTGCCGCAGAACGGGCAGATCGCTCGAGGATACCAGTGTGGCTCGTCGCACGCCGTGCAGCGCTTGATCAGGAGCCTTCCCTGGGCGGCGGCATCCCAGAACGGCTTCGTCTCCGGATTGACCGGCGGTGGAGAGATCGTGCGCGCGCTGCCGGCCATCTCACTCTCTGCCCATGATTAGCGTGGCGCTGCCGTGGCGGGTCGCGAGCGAGCCGCCAGTACCATGAGCGAGGGCGACGTCGCAGTTCCTCACCTGTACTTTTGGATGCGCCTCGCCCCGGAGTTGGCGCACCGCCTCGACCACCTTGGTGAGCCCGCCGCGGTTGCCCGGGTGGTTGTTGCAGAGGCCGCCGCCATCTGTGTTGAAGGGCAGCCGGCCGACACCGGAGATGAGGTTGCCGTCGGCGACGAGCTTGCCGCCCTGCCCCTTCGGACAGAAGCCGAGATCCTCGAGCGTGATCAGCACCGTGATCGTGAAGCTGTCGTAGATGGACACGTACTTCACGTCGGACGGCGTCACGCCGGCCTCGGCGAAGGCGGCCGGCCCCGACCAGACCGCAGCCGTGTAGGTCAGATCGACCTTGCCACCCATCTGGTGCTTGACCGCCTCGCCAGCGCCGAGCACGCGGACGAGCGGGCGCTTGAGGCTCTTCGCCACCTCTGGCTTCGTCACCACGATGGCGCCGCCGCCGTCAGTGATGACACAGCAATCGAGGCGATGCAGCGGATCGGCGATGATGGGCGAGGACACGACCTCCTCTACTGTCACGACCTCGCGCAGGAGCGCGTGGGGATTGTGCTGGGCGTGCTGCGAGGCCGCCACCTTGATCCAGGCGAGTTGGGCGCTCGTCGTGCCGTACTGATGCATGTGGCGCATTGCTACCATCGCGTACTGGTTCACCACCGTCGGCGCGAAAGGAAACTCGAACGCGACGTCGGGCGCCGCCGGCCCGTAGCTGCGCGGCGCCGTGCCCGTCGCCATGCCCTCGGCGCGCGGCCGCCCCGCCAGCGTGATCAGCGCGACGTTGCACTTGCCGGTGGCGATCGCCTCGGCGGCGTGGGCGACGTGGATCACGTAGGACGAGCCGCCGCTCTCCGTCGTGTCGATGTGGCGGACCTTGAGCCCCATGTAGTCGGCCATCGAGAGGCCACCGAGCCCGGGCGCGTCGCCCGCGCAGAAGTAGCCGTCCACGTCGGCGCGTGT
>DATBBS010000207.1:0-8583 GCA_036270895.1 Xanthobacteraceae bacterium | reverse complement strand
TCATACAATCCGATGACGTTCGGGCCTTCCATGATCGGCTCCCAGCCGAGCAGCGATTGCATTCCCTCCAGCAGGGCGCGGATGCCGCGCGGGCCCTCATAGGGCACGGGCCGATGCCCTTCGGCCGTGAAGGCGAATTTTTCGTGCTCGGTGCCGATGCGAAACTGCGATTTGGGCTTGCAGCCCTGCTCGAACCACGCGACCAGGTCGTCGCGCGAGCGCAAGGGCGTCATGTCGACCTGATCGCGGGCCATGCGGGATTCCGTTGCCAAAAAGGGCGCGACCTTACACACGGCCCATGAAAAAGGGCAATGACGGTCTGCCACGGCCCACACCCCGCAAATAAGGGCGCGTTCGCCCCCGCGCAAACACTCGGGTGCGGCCTTTTTCGGGGTATTCGGCGTTCGTTGGAGAGCCTGTCAGCCGGCCCATACGGTCTAGGAATTAAGTCCGAATCCGCGCCATGCGCCCCGCGAAAGGCGCAATTTTGCAAGTATTGGCGGCTAAGGTTGCGGGTCCGGGGATGCGGGCCCCAAGAGGACGCGACGATGCGCAGTTCGGTCATGGCGAGTGTGGGATGCGCGGCCCTGGCGCTCGCCGGTTGCTCGTCCGCCCTCGACAACATCCATACCGGCAGCTTTTTCGTGCAGCCCGGGAAATATCAGTTTCTCAAATGCCCTGAGCTCGCCCAGCGCTCGGTGGCCGGTTCGAATCGCGAGAAGGAACTGGTGGGCCTGATGGAGCGCGCCAACCAAGGCGCGGCCGGTCCCGTGGTCAACACCATGGTGTATTCCGCCGACCTCCAACAGATCCGCGCCGATCTGCAGGAGTTGCAGGCGACCATGCGGGAGAAGGGCTGCGACAGTCTCGTCCCGGCCGTCAAGGTCGTCCCGGCCCCCACGCCCCCCGCCCCCAAGCAGCCCCGCAAGCCATAGATCGCGGCCGCGCGGGCGGCCGCGATGCTGTTGCGGGCGGGCGCGCCCGCCGCCTTCGGCCTTACGGCATCACATAGGCGTAGACGCGCCGGCCCGGATAGACGGCCTCGGCGACGCGGTGGCCGTGATTGCCCGAGATGATGATCGGATTGCCGACCGCATCGATTCCGCTCACGACGCCGACATGGCCGCCGCCCTTGCGCGTCATCACCGCAATGGCTCCGATCTGCGGTCCCGACACCCGGTGGCCATAGGACGCGAAGGACCGGGCGAGATCCGAGCCCGAGCCGCGACGGCCGGTGCGCTCGAGCACGAAATTCATGAAGGCCGCGCACCACAGGCGGTTGCGGCGGGTCGGGTTGCCGCCCAGCCAACGCCGCGCCTCGCGCACCACGTCCGTGTCTCCGGCGCTTGCGGTCCGCTGCTGGCCCTCGGCCGCAGGGGCGCGGCTCACGCGCGCCGACGCCGCATGACGACGATCGCCGGACCCCGCGGAATGCTGGTCGCGCGGCGACCGATGCGTCGCGCGCTGATGGCGGGCCTGCGATTGGCCAGTCCAGCCTTCGGCCTGGTGATCCCAGACCTGGCCCTGGGACTGATGAGCGGGCCGGGCCGCGGCGGGCGTGGCTCCCGCGAGCAGGGTCACCATCACGGCGGCGGCAACGCCCCCCAGCATGATCGAAGACGAAGAATTCAAACGGCTCTGCATGGCACTTCCTCTATAGTTGAGGCGCGCTTTTCAGTTGAACGACCGAAATGTTAAGATTAACCGTCAGTAGTCCGGCGCGCGCTCTGTATAGGCGAAACATTTTCCCCAATCAAAAAACGCGTTTTAACTTCTTGAACTATATTTCCACGCCGGCGGGCTAAACGACCGGAAATTTCACGGCGAATTACGTTCAGACAACATCCGCGATGTGCCTTAAGGCTAATCCAATACTTCTGGATTGCATGCGGGCGAGGTCGAATACAGCAATCGATTTGCCGCCGCCGGCGCTACCGGCCGGCGCCGACATCGGGCGTCAAAAATGCTGCGGGATGGGGATCGCTACGGCCGGCGGCTGAGCAGGAAGACGGCCTGCTCGCCGAGAAGATTCCAGAACCACCACGGCGCATTGAGCCGCAGCGGCCGGCCCCAGGCGTTGAGCGCGACCGCCTTCTCCATCTTGGCTCCCACCACGTCGCAGAGCTGGCGGAAATCCTTGATGGTGCAGAAGTGGATATTGGGCGTGTCGTACCAGGTGTCGGGCAGATTGGCGGTCGTCGGCATCTGTCCGCCGAACAGCAGCAGCAGGCGGATCTTCCAGTGCCCGAAATTGGGGAAGGACACCACCGCGTGGCGGGCGATGCGCAACAGGTGCTCGATCACGACGCGCGGATGCTGGGTCGCCTGCAGGGTCTGCGACAGGATCACATAGTCGAAGGCGTCGTCGGGATAATCCGCGAGGTCGGTGTCGGCATTGCCTTGGATCACGGCGAGACCCTTGGCGACGCATTCGTTGACGCCTTCGCGCGAGAGTTCGATGCCGCGGCCGTCGACGCCGCGCGTCTCCAGGAGCTTCAACAGCTCGCCGTCGCCGCAGCCCACGTCGAGCACGCGCGAGCCGGGCTCGACCATGTCGGCGACGAGCAGATGATCGAGCCGCGCGCCGGCGGCGCCGCGCGCCGCTTCCGCCATGGTGAGATCGCGTCGCTGCCGTGTCAGCACGTTTGGTTACCCTTTCGTGGCCTGCGCCGACGCAAGGCCGCGCGCCCGACCGGCCGAGTCGAGGAATCCGCGCACGATCGCCAAGAGCTCTGGCTCGTCGAGCAGGAACGCATCATGGCCCTTGTCGGTCTCAATCTCGGCGAAGGAGACGCGCGCGCCGCCGGCATTCAACGCATGCACGATGGCCCGCGAGTCGGAGGTCGGGAACAGCCAGTCGGACGTGAAGGAGACCACGCAGAAGCGCGTCTGCGTGCCCCTGAACGAATTGGCGAGCACGCCGTCATAGTCGGCCGCGAGGTCGAAATAGTCCATCGCGCGCGTCAGGTAGAGATAGCTGTTGGCGTCGAAGCGCTCGACGAATGTGCTGCCCTGGTGGCGCAGATAGCTCTCCACCTCGAAGTCGGCGTCGAAACTAAAGGTCGGGTTCGCCCGATCCTGGAACTTGCGCCCGAACTTGCGATGCAGCGCCGCGTCCGACAGATAGGTGATGTGCGCGCCCATGCGCGCGACCGCGAGCCCGCGGCGGGGATTGGCGCCTTCCGCGAAATAGCGCCCGCCGCGCCATTCCGGATCCGCCATCACGGCCTGGCGCCCGACCTCGTGGAAAGCGATGTTCTGCGCCGAATGCCGCGTCGCGGTCGCGAGCGGAAGCGCCGAGAACACCCGCTCCGGATAGCTCGCCGCCCATTGCAGCACCTGCATGCCGCCCATCGAGCCGCCGGCGACCGAAAACAGCGAGCCGATGCCGAGATGATCGAGCAGCATCGCCTGCGCCCGCACCATGTCGCGCACGGTGATGACCGGAAAATCGAGGCCGAACACCTCGCCGGTCGCCGGATTGAGCGAGGCCGGACCGGTCGTTCCCAGACAGCCGCCGACCACATTCGGGCAGATCACGAAATAGCGTTCGGTATCGATCGGCTTGCCCGGACCCACCATGGTCTCCCACCAGCCGGGCTTGCGGGTGACCGGATGGACGTTGGCGACATGCTGGTCGCCGGTGAGCGCATGGCAGATCAGCACCGCATTCGAGCGATCGACGTTGAGCGTCCCGTAGGTCTGGTAGGCGATCTGGAAGGGAGCGAGCGCGACGCCGGCGTCGAGCTTCAGCGGCTCGTCGGCGCCGAAGCGCACGACGAGCGAATGCGGGTGCTCCGCTTCGCGCAACCGAATGGCGTGGTCATCGTTGAGCTGCGTCTCGGCCATCTGTTTCCCGGGGCCTGAAGCACGTTCATGCGCTGGTGGCTAGGTCGGGCCACGGGGCGCGAGGGGCCCGAATGCCGGCAGGCCGAGCGCGGTTTAGATAGTTTAGCCTCGGCAAGTGTCAATGTTTTCTTTGTCCTGGCCGGGGCCCGCTCGGAACGGGCCGCGATCGGATCGTATCGGGGCACCCTCCTGTTTCGATACCTGGTCGCATTTTCCGCGGCGAACCGGTATCCACGGCGTCGGAAAATGCTCTATCAAAGACTTTCCTCATCTGGCCCCTTAACCATGTCGACCACACCCAAGCCACCCTCGCTCGCCGAGCTGCGCGCCGACATCGACCGTATCGATGCCGAGATGCACCGGCTGTTGATGGAGCGCGGCGACATCATCGGCCGCCTGATCAAGGTCAAGCGCACCTCGGAGTCGGGCTCGGCATTCCGTCCGGCGCGCGAGGCCGACATGATGCGCCGCCTCGTGCAGCGCCACCACGGCATCCTTCCGCTCGACACCGCGGAGAGCATCTGGCGGGTGATCATCGCGACCTTCACCTATGTGCAGGCGCCGTTTCGGGTCCACGCCGATCTTGCGACCGGCGAGGCCGCGATGCGCGACTCCGAGCGTTTCCATTTCGGCTTCACGGTGCCCTTCGTCGGCCATATGGGGGCGGCCGGCGTGGTCGCGGCGGTCGCCGCCTCGCAGGGCGATCTCGGCCTCGTACCCGTGAGTGCCGGCGGCGGCCCGTGGTGGAGCGCGCTCGAGGCCGACGACGCGCCGAAAATCATCGCCCGGCTGCCCTTCGTCGAGCGCGCCGACCACCCGGCCGGTCTCCCGGTCTTCGCGATCGCGCGGCCGCATCCGGACGCCGTCGTGACCGACGTCACCATCTGGAGCATGAGGGTGTCGGGCTGGGGCGGCAAGGCGGCGCGGGCCGCCTCCGCGCTCGCCGAGCTGATCGCGATTCCCGAGGGGGCTTTCGACGGCGCATCGCTCCTCGTCTCGGTGCCCGAAGGCAAGACCGTCGACGACATCGTCGGGGCGCTTCGGGGCGCCGGCGTCTCGGTGCGCAGCCAAGCCCTCGTCGGCAGCCACGCGACCCGGTATATGGTCAGCGCCGACGGCGCGCGGCCGGTCCCGACCGGGCGTTGAGCGGCGGAGAATTGCAAATGTCCGCTTCGCGTCCCCAACCGCGCCCCGGCGTGCTCGATATCGAGGCCTATGTGCCCGGCAAGAGCAGCGCGCCCGGCGTCGCCAAGGTCTACAAGCTGTCGTCCAACGAGACGCCGCTCGGCCCGAGCCCGCGTGCGATCGAGGCCTACCACCGGGTGGCCGACCGCCTGCATGACTATCCGGATGGCACGGTCAGGACCCTGCGCGAGGCGATCGGACGCGCCTTCGGGCTCGATCCGGCCCGCATCGTCTGCGGCGCGGGCTCGGACGATCTGATCAATCTCTTGGCGCGCGCCTATCTCGCCGACGGCGACGAGGCGATCTACACGACGCATGGTTTCCTGATCTATCCGATCGCGACTCTCGGCGCCGGCGCGAAGCCGGTGGTCGCCGCGGAGCGCAATTACACGGCCGACGTCGATGCGATCCTCCGGGCGGTGACGCCCAGGACCAGGATCGTGTTCATCGCCAATCCGAACAACCCGACCGGCACCTATGTGCCGTTCGACGAGGTCAGGCGCCTGCACCGCGAGCTGCCGCCGCATGTGCTGCTCGTGCTCGACGCGGCCTATGCGGAATATGTCCGGCGCAACGATTACGAGGCCGGCATCGAGCTGGTGGCGACCTCGCAGAATGTGGTGATGCTGCGGACCTTCTCGAAGATCCACGGTCTCGCGGCGCTGCGGCTCGGCTGGATGTACGCGCCCGCGCATATCGTCGACGTGATCAACCGGATCCGCGGACCGTTCAACGTCAATACGGCGGCGGTCGCGGCCGGCATCGCGGCGATCGAGGACACCGCGCATCAGGAACGCTCGCGCGAGCACAACACGCGCTGGCTCGCCTGGCTGACCGAGGAGATCGGCAAGCTCGGCCTGGAGGTCACGCCGAGCGCGGCGAATTTCGTGCTGATCCATTTTCCCGCCACCAAGGGAAAGACCGCGCAGGACGCCGACCAGTTCCTCACCGCGCGCGGGCTGATCCTGCGCCAGGTCGGCGCCTACAAGCTGCCGCATGCGCTGCGCATGACCGTGGGCAGCGAGGAGGCGAACCGGCTCGCGGTCGCGGCGCTGGGCGACTTCCTCGGGGGCTCCAGGTGACCGTCCCTGTGCGGGCCTTCGAGCGCCTCGCCCTGATCGGCGTCGGCCTGATCGGCTCGTCGATCGCGCATGCGGCGCGCCGGCACGGTCTGGTGCGCTCGATCGTGGCGACCGCGCGCTCGGAAGCGACCCGCAAACGGGTGGTCGAGCTCGGACTCGCCGACGAGGTTGTCGAAACCAACGCGCAAGCGGTCAGGAACGCCGATCTGGTGATCGTCTGCATCCCGGTCGGGGCCTGCGGGATGGTGGCGCAGGAGATCGCGCCGCATCTCGCGCCGGGCGCCATCGTCTCCGATGTCGGATCGGTCAAGGGTTCGGTGGTCAGGGACATGGCGCCGCATTTGCCGCCGCATGTTCATTTCGTCCCGGCTCATCCGGTCGCCGGCACCGAGTATTCCGGACCCGACTCCGGCTTTGCCGAGCTGTTCGTCGATCGCTGGTGCATCCTGACGCCGCCACCCGGGACGGATGCGCAGGCGACCGAGCGCCTCGCCGCCTTCTGGCGCGCGTTCGGCGCCAAGCTCGCCACCATGACGCCCGAGCACCACGACCTCGTGCTGGCGGTGACGAGCCATCTGCCGCATCTCATCGCCTATACGATCGTCGGCACCGCCAACGAGCTCGGCGAGGTGACCGAGTCGGAGGTGCTGCAATTTTCCGCCGGCGGCTTTCGCGACTTCACCCGCATCGCGGCCTCCGATCCGACCATGTGGCGGGACGTGTTCCTCGCCAACAAGGACGCGGTGCTCGAGATGCTCGGCGCGTTCCAGGAAGACCTGTCGCGGCTCACGCGTGCGATCCGGCGCGGCGACGGCGAGGCGCTGTTCGAGCATTTCACCCGCACCCGCGCGATCCGGCGCGGGATCGTCAATCTCGGACAGGATTCCGCGGCCCCCGATTTCGGCCGCCCGCATGGCAGCCTGCCGCAAGTTCCGCTGTCATCCGCCGCCGACCAAAAGTAACGCCGGTCGCAAGGGGGCCCCTCACCGCCCGCGCGCCATCAAGGCCCCATTGACGGCCTTGCGGATGTCGGTGAGCGAGAACGGCTTGGCGATCACGTCGTGGATGAGCGCATCGAGGCCGTGCGCGCGCTCGCGCTGGTCGGCGAAGCCGGTCATCAAGAGGATCATCAGCTCCGGATAGTCGCGCGCGGCCGCGAGCGCGAGCGCGATCCCGTCCATCACCGGCATGCGGATGTCGGTGAGCAGGAGGTCGAATTTTCCCTTTTCGCGCGTCAGCACCTCGAGCGCCTCACCGCCGTCGGCGGTCGCGACGACCTCGTGCCCGTCCTGCGCGAGGGCGCGCGCGATGAAGGCGCGCAACGCCTCCTCGTCCTCCGCCAGCAGAATGCGCGACACGGGTCCCTCAGTGGATGCCGGAGATGGCATCGTGGCGATTGAAGAAGCGCACCACCACTTCCCGCCCTTCCGAGGGCGGCGAGGCAAGGCGCGTCTGGAACGGCAGCGACTCGCCGGGCGCGAGGACCGACCGGGCGGGCAGCGTGGTCCAGGTGTAGATCTCGCGGCCGGCGCCGTTGCGCATGGCGAAGCGGAGGCGCCCCACATCGTGCGGCTGCCGCGAGACGTTGGAAACGGTCCCTTGCACCAGCAGGACCGGCACGCCGTCATGCATCTCCTTGGTGGTCTTGACGTCCACGAAGGCGAGACCGCGCAGATTGACCGGCAGCCCGATCGCGGCGAACAGCGAAGCGGTCTGCGGCATGGCACGCACCACGTCGGAGCGCCAGCCCAGCAGGGAGGCGTTCACCGCGAGCAGCAGCGCGATGACCACCCCGACGCTTGGGCGCCGGCCGCGGCGGGCACGCCCATTCATTTCACGCCGGGCGCGCCGGGCGGCGACCGTTTCGATGTCCTCCGCGGGATCCGTCCCACCGGCCGGGCGGACCTGGGTGGGGCTCTCGTCCTCCGGCGCCAGCGGCGGAGCATCATAGGCGACGACCGAGTCGGTCTCGTCCATGCGGGCCGCGCGGGCGCCCGCAGCGAGCGACGGATCGTCGAATGCGACGTGCGAGAGGCCGGCGGCGCGGGCCGCCAGATTGGGATCCACCGTCTCATTGTCGGCCGAGGGCGCACCGGCCGCGAAGCCTGATCCGGGGGCATTCTGGCTGGTCGCGGCGCCGCGCTGATACTGGGCGGAGGCCGCGGCGGCGTTGAGGATGGGCACGGTCTCCGCGGCGGCCGGGGCAAACCAGACCTCCAGGCAACGGACACAGCGAACCGATCGCCCCGCCTCTCCGAGCGAGTCGGCCGTGACTTCATAGGTTGTTTGACAGCTTGGACAGACTATCAGCATTGGCGAATCGGCAATAAACCCCTGGGCGGGACGACGCTAGCAGGCGTCCGTTAACGGATCGGAAACCATCCCGGGGCGTCCAACCGAAGCCCGGCCGGGGAGCGTCTTCTCCCGTCTCACCCCTGCCAGCTTCTCGCATTTGCTGTAAAAATCA
>DATBBS010000206.1:0-4002 GCA_036270895.1 Xanthobacteraceae bacterium | reverse complement strand
ATATCTCCTCAACCGCACCTTCAAGGTGGGCAAGGGCATGAACGTGCTGGTCCATGCGGCGGCGGGCGGCGTCGGCCTCATCCTGTGCCAATGGGCCAATTATCTCGGCGCCAATGTGATCGGCACCGTCGGCTCGCAACAAAAGGCCGAGCTCGCCAAGGCCAACGGCTGTCACCACACGATCCTCTACTCCAAGGAGGATTTCGTCGCGAAGGTGAAAGAGATCACGGGCGGTCAGCAATGCGAGGTGGTCTATGACGGTATCGGCAAGACCACGTTTCCGGCCTCGCTCGATTGCCTCAAGCCGCTAGGGATGTTCGTCAGCTTCGGCTCCGCTTCGGGCCCGGTCACGGCTTTCGATATCAACCTGCTGCAGCAAAAAGGTTCGCTGTTCGCGACCCGCCCGACGCTCAACACCTATGCGGCGAAGCGGGCGGATCTGCTCGACATCGCGGCCGATCTGTTTCGCGTCGTCGGCAGCGGCAAGGTGAAGATTCCGGTGAATCAAAAATATCCGCTCAAGGACGCCCAAAAGGCGCATACCGACCTCGAAAGCCGCAAGACGACGGGCTCGTCGATCCTGATCCCATAAGGCGCGAGAGCGGGCCGGGCCCGTGGCAAGGATGAGCGGGCTGGCATGAAATCCCTGAGCGCCGGCGCCACATTGGGTTGGGCGCTCCTGGTCTTCGCCATCGCCCAAGGCGTCGGCGCGGCAGTCGTGCTCTTCTGGTTCTCCAACATGGCGCCGTCGTCGCTGGCGAATATTCGCTATGACGGCGCCCTGGTGGCGCTGGTCACGCTCATCACCAATCCGCTGCAGATCGGGCTGCTGGCGGCGGTCGCGCGCTGGCGGACCGGCGGCAGCGCCATGGAATATCTCGGCCTGACGCGATTTTCGCGACAGGATTTCCTCATCGGCTTCCTCGCCATTGCGGGGCTCATCGCCGTGCTCGATGGCATCAGCTATCTGGTGGGGCTGGACATCGTCTCACCGTTTCAGATCGAAGCCTTCACGACCGCGCGCGCCGATGGCTGGATATGGCCGCTGGTGCTCGCGATCGTGGTGGTCGGGCCGGCCGGCGAGGAAGTCATGTTTCGCGGCTTCCTTTTTCGCGGTTGGGTCGCTCCGGGCGCCCGGGGCGTGATTGCGGTCGTGGTGATCGCGCTGGTGTGGGCCGGCATGCACGTGCAATACGACTGGTTCGGCATCGGTCAGGTATTCCTGACCGGACTCGTGCTCGGCTGGCTGCGCTGGCGCAGCGGCTCGACGCTGCTGACGATCCTGCTGCATGTCCTGGTCAATCTCGAGGGCAGCTTCGAGACGCTGGCGACCATGAACTGGGCCGCCCCATGAGCGATGTGGCTGCGCTGGGAGTACGCGCCGAGCAGATGATCGCCGAGCTCGCCGTGATCTCGGCGGAGCCCGGGCGTTTGGTGCGGTTCTATCTCACGCCCGAGCACCGGCGCGCCGCCGATCTTGTGGCGGGATGGATGCGCGCGGCCGGCATGGCGGTGAGCGAGGATGCGCTCGCCACCGTGCGGGGACGTTGGAACGGCGGACATGCGGGCGCCAAACGCCTGCTGATCGGCTCGCATCTCGACACCGTGCTGGACGCTGGAAAATATGACGGGCCGCTCGGGGTGATCGCCGGGATCCTGGCGGTCGATCACGTGGTGCGGGCCGGCAAGGCTTTGGGCTTCGGCATCGACGTGCTGGCCTTCGGCGACGAGGAGGGCTCGCGTTTTCCCGCCACGCTGGCGACATCGGCGGGTTGCGTCGGGGCCTTCGACACCGAGACGCTGCGGCTGGCGGATCGCGACGGAGTGACCCTGGCGGAGGCATTGCGGCGCTATGGCAAGGATGTCAGCGCCATTCCGGCCGCCGCCTATCGGCCGCAGGACGTTGCCGCATTCGTCGAGGTCCATATCGAGCAAGGACCCGAGCTGGAAGCCCGCAACGTGCCGCTCGGCGTCGTGACCGGTATCGTGGGGCAGAGCCGCCTGCGGGTCGCGGTCACTGGCGAGGCCGGCCATGCCGGCACCGTTCCGATGACCTATCGCCGGGATGCTCTCGCCGGCGCGGCCGAGCTGATATCGCTGGTGGAGCATATGGCGCGCGACAGCGCCGGCGCGCTGGTCGGCACGGTCGGCCGCATGACAGTGCGGCCAGGCGCCGTCAATATCATTCCTGGGCGGGTCGACCTCACCGTCGACCTGCGGGCGATGGAGGACGATGTCCGGCGTGATGCGGTCGCGCGGCTGCAGGCGCAGGCTTGGCGCATGGTCGAAGCGCGCGGGCTGCAGATCGAGTTCGAGGTGTTTCACGAGGAGGCTGCCGCCCAATGTGCGCCGGCGCTGCGCGATGCTCTCGGGGCAGCGATCGCGGCGCTGGGCTACCCGCGGGTCGATCTGCCGTCGGGTGCCGGGCATGACGCCCAGATGATGGCGAAGCTCTGTCCGTCCGCCATGCTGTTCGTGCGCTGCAAGGGCGGCATCAGCCACAACCCGGCCGAATATGCCAGCCCTCAGGACATGGGGCTCGCGGTCACGGCGCTGATCCGCTTCATCGAGAATTTCGGGTCGCCGGCGCGCGGGTGAACCGGCCGGCGCGAAGCGCCGTCCACAGAGCGCTACCGGTTCGCTTTGATTTGCGGTTGCAGCCGCGCTATTTTGCGCTGGAGGAGCGGTGAACAGCTCCTACGAGGAGGACATCATGGACCAGCAGCACGCGAGGCGGTCGGGATGGAGCTGGTGGTACCTGCTTTTCGTTATCCAGTTTGTCGCGGTGCTGTGGCCGCCCTTCTATAACAGGCTCGAGCCCACCTGGGCCGGCATTCCATTCTTTTACTGGTACCAGATGCTTTGGGTCGTCATCAGCGCCGCCTTGACGGCCATCGTCTATTTCGCGACCGAGGAGTAAGCCGAGGCGCAGCCGCGACCATAACGAAAGAAAAAAATCGGAGGAAGGCCATGCAGGATGTGAACTGGATCGCTCTCATCGTCTTCCTGGCGCTGTTCGGTTTCATCACCTGGCTGGGATTTGCGGCCGCCCATTGGCGCAAGGGCGATCTTGATCAGCTGCACGAATGGGGCTTGGGCGGACGACGCTTCGGCACCTTCATCACCTGGTTTCTGGTGGGCGGCGACCTCTATACCGCCTACACCTTCATCGCGGTTCCGGCGCTCGCCTTCGGGGCCGGCGCCATCGCGTTCTTCGCCGTCCCTTATACGATCATCATCTTTCCGATCCTGTTCCTGGTGTTCCCGCGCCTCTGGTATGTCTGCCACAAGCACAACTACATCACGGCCGCCGACTTCGTGCGTGGGCGTTTCGGCAACCGCTGGCTCGCGTTGGCGGTCACTGTCACCGGCATCGTCGCCACCATGCCCTATATCGCGCTGCAGCTCGTGGGCCTGCAGGTCGTCGTCGGCGCGCTCGGCGTCTCCGGTCCCGGCTATGCTGGCGATCTGCCGCTGATCATCGCTTTCATCATTCTCGCGGCCTTCACGTATTCGAGCGGCTTGCGTGCGCCGGCGTCGATCGCGGTCGTCAAGGATATCCTGATCTATGTCACGGCATTCACCGCGGTGATCGTCATTCCGATCCAGCTCGGCGGATTCGCCAAGATCTTCGCCGCGGTGCCGCCCGCGAAGCTGCTGCTCGCAACCCCGGGGCCCGGCACGACGGGAGCCTATAGCAGCTACGCCACGCTGGCCTTGGGTTCGGCGCTGGCGCTCTTCCTCTATCCGCATTCACTCACCGGGATCCTGAGCGCGAGCAGCGGAAAGGCCATCCGCCGCAACGCGGCGCTGCTGCCCAGCTATTCCTTCATGCTCGGGCTGCTGGCGCTGATGGGCTTTTTCGCCATCGCGGCCGGCGTCGGAAACCTTCCGGAATACGCCGCCGGCTTCAAGCAGTTCGGCAATAATTTCGCGGTGCCGGCGCTCCTGCTGCACAGCTTCCCGTCATGGTTCGTCGGTATCGCCTTTGCGGCGATCGGG
>DATBBS010000205.1:0-3096 GCA_036270895.1 Xanthobacteraceae bacterium | reverse complement strand
GGTGCGCCTCGCCGACAAGCCGGCCGACGAGGAGCATCACTATGGTCACGGCAAGATCGAAAGCCTCTCCGCACTCGCCGAAACCGCGCTGTTGTTCGTGCTCTCGGGCGTCGTCATCTGGGAAGCCGGCAAGCGCCTGCTTGCCCTCGACGGGCACGCCGTCGAGGCGACGCTCGCCGCCTTCGCCGTCATGGCGATCTCGATCGTCGTCGATTTCCTGCGTTCGCGCGTGCTCTACCGCGTCGCGGCCGAGCATGCGAGCGAGGCGCTCGAGGCCGATGCGCTCCATTTCGGCTCCGACATGTGGTCGTCGGCCGCCGTGCTGGTCGGTCTCGCCGGCGTGAGCCTCGGCTACGGCTGGGCGGATTCGGCCGCCGCGCTGGTGGTGGCGCTCTTCGTCTGCCTGGCCGGCTGGCGGCTGGCGCGGCGCACGATCGACACGCTCACCGACACCGCGCCGGCCGGCGCGGCCAATCGCATCGCGGCGATCGCCGCAAAGGTCGAGGGCGTCATCGAGGTCGCGCGCGTGCGGGTGCGCCGGGTCGGCCCGACGCTGTTCGTCGATCTCGACGTCGCCGCCAGCCGTACCGTGCCGCTCGACCGGGTGGAGGCGCTCAAGCGCGAGATCGCGCGCGCCGTGACCGCCGTCATGCCGGAAGCCGAGATCAACGCAACCGTGGTCCCGCGTGCGCTCGATGACGAGACGGTGCTCGATCGCGTCATGGTGATCGCCCGCAACCGCGGGCTGGCGGTGCATCACGTCACGGTGCAGACCATCCTGGGGCGGCTCTCCGTCTCGCTCGACCTGGAGGTCGACGGCGCGCTCTCGCTCGCCGCCGCGCATGCGATCGCGTCCGGGCTCGAAGCCGCGGTGCGCGACGAGCTCGGGCCCGACGTCGAGGTCGAGAGCCATATCGAGCCGCTGCAGGTGGACCGCCTGTCCGGCCAGGATGCGGCGCCCGCGCGCGTCGAGGCGGTGCGGGCGGCACTCGCCGCGCAGGCCGCCGAGCGCGACGGCCTGCGCAACGTCCATGACGTGCGGGTGCGCGACACCAAGGACGGGGAGATCGTCAACTTCCACGTCGACGTCGATGCCGCAATGCCGGTCGGCGACGTGCATGAGATGGTCGACGAGGTCGAGCGCGGCCTGCGCCGGCGCTTTCCCGAGATCAGGCGCGTGATCGGCCATGCCGAGCCGCGTTAGGGTCGGTTGGGTCGCGCCATAGGACGAGCTGACCGGTGGCGGGATCGCGTCGGCCACTGGAAAAACGGGTATCGCATGCTATCTTGAGGGCGCGCGGTCAGGACGCGTCCCGTCCACGGAAAGGGAACCTCCCGCCTGAACCACCCTGCTGACGACCAATGAAGTCCCTCTTTTGGCCCGCCTCGTGGACGCCGGGCACAACGAAAGAGGTCGACCATGTCCGATGACTCCTCGGAACGCCCCAACCGTTTCGTCCACCCGCTGCCGCACAATCCGAACCTGGACAAGCAGCGCAAGCTCGCCAAGAGTCTCGCGCGCGACTACTGGCGCGGCCATCCCGAAGCGACAGCGCGCGTGCGCGCGCTGCACCCAAAACCTCCAGCGCCGGAGGATTTTGCCCTGAGCGATGCCCAACTCGTGATCGCGCGGGGATACGGGTTCACGGGCTGGCCGCAGTTGAAGCGAAAGATCGAGTCGTCGACCAAGTCGCCCGCCGAGCTGTTCCGGGCCGCGGTCGAGATCGGCGATGTCGACCACGTGCGCGAGCTTTTTCGCTCCCATCCCGATCTGGTCTCCCGCATCAACGAGCCGATGTTCGGCTTCGACCGCCCGGCCGTGCATGTCGCCCGGACCAATCTCGATCTGCTCGATCTCCTGCTCGCCCACGGCGCGGATCTCAATGCCCGCACCAGCTGGGAGAAGGGCGGCTTCGGCGTGCTCGAACAAGTGAACCCGGAACAGGCTGCTCCGCTCATCGCCCGCGGCGCCAGGATCGACATCTGGGCGGCGGCCAATCTCGGCATGATGGCGCAGCTCGCCGCCTCGATCGAAGGCGATCCATCTCTCGTCCATGCGAAGGGCGGCGACGGCAAGCGGCCGCTGCATTACGCCTGCACGGTCGAGATCGCCCGGTTTCTGCTCGAGCACGGCGCCGAGATCGACGCGCTCGACGAGGACCACGATTCGTCCCCGGCGCAGCACCTGATCGGCGATCGCCCCGAGGTTGCGGGCTTCCTCGTCGCACAGGGCGCACGATCCGACCTGCTGCTCGCAGCAGCGCTTGGCGACGTCGCGCTGGTGCGCCGCCACCTCGACGCCGATCCTGGCACGATTGCCATGCGGGTCGATCAGGACTGGTTTCCGATGATCGATACCGCCGCGAACGGCGGGCATATCTACCAATGGACGCTCGGCTTCCACGTCTCGGCTTTCGACGTCGCGCGCAAGCGCGGTCACGCCGAGGTGCTCGACCTGCTGCTCGAGCGCGCCGGTCCGCGTGATCGATTGCTCGACGCGCTCTGGTGCGGCGACGATGCCCGCGCGGACGCGGTGCTTGCGGCCGATCCGCAGCTGGTGGCGCATGCGTCGGCAAAGGCCTTGCGTCAGGTCGCCGACGCCGCCCGGAACAACAACCTTGCGGCCGTCAGCGCCATGCTCCGGCGCGGATTTCCAGTGACGGCGCTGTCGCAGCACGGCGCCCCGCCGCTGCATTGGGCCGCGTTCCACGGCAACGCGGACATGATGGAGGACATCCTGCGGTACGATCCGCCGATCGACGCGCAAGATCGCCAATTCCACGGGACCGCGATGGGCTGGCTGATCCACGGGGCGCTCAACCCGTGGGGGTTTTCGACCGGACGACACGGCGAGTGCGCACGCCTGCTGCTCGGCGCGGGCGCCCGGGCGGAGGAGGCGTCACTGCCAATCGGACACGATGCCGTCGATCGGGTGCTGCGCGAGCACTTCATGCGAGGCTGAGTGCATCATCAGCGTGCGTCGATCTGGATCGCAAGTCCAGGAAGCACCGTGATCGACCTTCAATGGGGGGTGAGCCGTGGGTCGTCGACGCCGCTGGTCCGCCGCTGTTCCTGCGTATAAGGTCTGCCGAAGAA
>DATBBS010000204.1:0-22975 GCA_036270895.1 Xanthobacteraceae bacterium | reverse complement strand
GCCCCCATGCAGCTCACGGCTTTCACCGGCGCGAACACGTGGTCGAGCACGTAACGCCAGTGGCACAGCATGTCGAGGATGATGCCGCCGCCCTCGGCCTTCTTGTAGTTCCAGCTCGGGCGCTGCGCCGGCTGGCCCCAGTCGCCCTCGAACACCCAATAGCCGAACTCGCCGCGCACCGCGAACAGTCGGCCGAAAAAGCCGGCATCGCGCAGCATGCGCATCTTGCGCAGGCCTGGCAGAAACAGCTTGTCCTGCACCACGCCGTGCTTGATGCCGCGGCTTTTCGCGAGCTTCGCCGCCGCCACCGCCTTGGCGAGGCTGTCGGAAATCGGTTTCTCGCAATAGATGTGCTTGCCGGCCTCTATGGCGCGGGTAACGAGGTCGGCGCGCATCTGGGTGGTGGCGGCGTCGAAGAACACGCTGTCGTCCGGGTTCTTCAGGGCGGCGTCGAGATCGCCGGTCGAGCGTTCGATCCCATGTTCACGCGCGATCGCCGCCACCCGCCCGGGATTGCGGCCGACCAGGATCGGGTCCGGCATCACCCTGTCGCCATTCGGCAGCGCCACGCCGCCCTCGCGGCGGATCGCCACGATCGAGCGCACCAGGTGCTGGTTGAGCCCCATGCGCCCGGTGATCCCGTGCATGATGATGCCGAGCCGATGCGTCGCCACCGCGCACTCCCTTGCGTTGCAACTCCCCGCTGCCGGATGGGCCGGCCGCCACGGCCGTTACACTGCATGATGCACGGACCCGTCAAGTGGCCCGGGCATTGACGGCAGCGCCGTTGTGTTTAGAAACGAAAAACGCAGGGGGCGGCCCACACGCGATGCTGCAAGTCCAGGACATCGGCAAGGTCTTCGCGGGCGAGCGCGGGCGACACGATCTCGAGGTGCTGCGCGACGTGCGTTTCGACGTGCGCGCGGGCGAGTTCGTCTCGATCATCGGCCCGAGCGGCTGCGGCAAGACCACTCTGCTGCGCATCCTGCACGGCCTGGAGCCCGCGACGCGCGGCACGGTCGCGGTGGCCGGCCGGGTAGTGGAGAAGCCATCGCCGTCGAGCGCGATGGTGTTTCAGCAATTCAATCTGTTTCCCTGGCTCACCGTGGCGCAGAATATCGCCTTCGGGCTCGAGGTCGCCGGCATTAAACCCGCCGAGACCCGCGACCGCGTGTCGCGCTTCGTTCATCTCGTCGGCCTCGACGGCTTTGCGGAGCACTATCCGCATGAACTGTCCGGCGGCATGCAGCAGCGCGTCGGCATCGCGCGCGCGCTCGCGCTCGACCCGGAGGTACTGCTGCTGGACGAGCCGTTCGGCGCGCTCGACGCCATCACGCGCGAGCAGCTTCAGCGCGAGATTTCCGAGATCCTGGCGCGCGCCACCAAGACCGTGGTGTTCATCACCCACAACATGGATGAGGCGATCTTCTTTTCCGACCGCATCCTGGTAATGGGGTCGCGACCTGGCCGCATCCTGGAAGAGGTGCGCGTCGAAATGCCCCGGCCGCGCGAGGCCGACGCGGTACGGGCGAGCCGGCAATATGCCGCCATGCGCGAGCATCTGTGGTCGCTGCTCTCGCAGAAAGCGGACGCGCCGTGAGCCGTGAATCCGACGCCCGGCGCAAGACGCGGATCGTCCAGACGATCAGCCATGTCTGCGTGCTCGTCACCTGGGAGCTGGTGTCGCGCTTTGTCGTGCCGCCGCAATTCTTGCCGCCGCCGAGCGCGGTCGCGCGCGCCTTCTGGACCACCACGGTGTCGGGCGAGCTGCCGCGCCAGCTGTGGCAGACCGGCAGCGTGCTCACGCTGGGCTTCGGCGCCGCGATCGTCAGCGGCATGGTGGTCGGCATCCTGATGGGGATGTTCACGACGCTGCGGCGCGTGCTCGACCCTTACGTCAGCGCCTTCAACGCGATGCCGACGGTGGCGCTGGTTCCACTCGTCATCATCTGGCTTGGCCTCGGCTTCGAGGCGAAGGTGTTCCTCACCTGGCTGGTCGCCGTCTTCCCCGTGATCATCAATGCCCAGATCGGTGTCGCCAACGTGTCACCCGCCTTCATCGAGACGGCGCGCGCCTTCGGTTGCAATCAGTGGCAGATCTTCCGCCGCGTCATCCTCCATGCCGCGGTGCCCTTCTTCATCGCAGGCATCCGGGTCGGGCTCGGACGCGCGCTGGTCGGCGTGGTGGTGGCCGAGATGTTCACCGCGCTCGCCGGCCTCGGCTATATGGTGGTGTTCTACGGCAATACCTTCCGCACCGCCGAGCTGTTCGTGCCGATCGTCGTGCTGGCGGTGCTCAGCATCGCGATCACCAACCTGATCTATCGCCTCGAGCGCTGGATGGCGCCGTGGCGGCGGGTGGAGGAGTAGACAAACGCAGTCATTGCGAGGAGCCGAAGGCGACGAAGCAATCCCGAGAGTCGGCCGCATGCGGAGCGAGATTGCTTCGCTTCCGCCTTCGCGCTCTGCGCTTCGGCGGACTTGAAACCCGACATAGCTCGCGCAGCGAGCGTCGGCGGGTCGCTCGCAATGACGAGGTGCCACCTCAATCCTTCGGTCCCATCGCGGCCTGCGCGACCGCGGTCGGCAGCGGCACGCCCAGGCCTTGCGCCAGCGCCTTCTTGTAGATCCACCACGCGATGCCGATGTCGTGCGACACCATTCCGGTGGTGTGCACCAGGATGCGCTCGTCGTCGGTTTGACGGCCGGGCTTGAGGCCGGCCACCACCTCGCCGATGTCGGCGTGCAGCTGCCCGCGGGAAAACTCCCCGGCGTCGATCATGTCGCGGAACTCGCGCACCGTCATGTTGCAGTCCCAGTCGTCGACCACGGTCTTGTCGAAGCGCGCCCAGCCGGCCGGGTCCATCTCGCGCCGCGCGAGCGACACGAAGGTGGCCCCGCGCCGCACCCATGGCTCGCGGCTCACGACGTCGGTGCGGGTCGTGCCGCCGATCGCGAGGTCGGCGCCGCGCACCACTTCCTCGACGCTGTCGACCGTGCGCACCGGGATGCCGAGCTTCGCCGACCATTTGGCCGCGAAGGCCTCGCGCGTCTCCGGGCGCCGTGACGTGCACACGATCTCGTCGAAGCGATAGAGATGCTGCAGGCAGCGCAGGCAATTCTCGCCCATGGTGCCGACGCCGACGAGGCCGAGGGTGTGCGGTGCCTTGGGACCCAGCCATTTGAGCGCCACCATGGCGGCGGCGGCGCTGCGGATCGCATAAGTCCAGTGCTCGTCGAGAATGCAAAGCGGCCGGGCGGTGACCGGATCGGAGATCACGATATAGCGGGTGCAGTCGAGTCGGCCGACCGTGTTGCGCAACCCGTCGTCGTAATAGGTATAGAGCCGCACGCCCGCGACCGGCTCGTCCTCCAGGATTACGGTCTTGACGTGCCAGTGGTTGTGAAAGGGGGCGCCCACGTCGAGCTTCTGGCTCGGCGGCGCCGACCAGCGCACCGATTGGCGGGCATGCATGCGAAACACGTCTTCGCAGATCGCCATCGCGTCGGTGACCGACAGCAGCTTCACGGTGGTTGCATAGTCGATGAAAAGAACGCTTTCCACGAGCCCCTCGCTGATGCGCCGCGACGTCCAGGCAGGCGGGACTCATAAGCCGCATGACAGGATTGTCCAGCCGCGGCGTTTGGGCGCTCGCGCCGGCGCCAGCGCCGCTATCTCGCGTCCAGGCGCCGTGGCATAGTTATTGCTGTGCTTTATCGTCCCGCCATCCAGGAGGTTCCGCCATGCTTCGCCGCCGCTTTCTCACCGTGATGGCCGGAGCATCGGCGGCGATTGCGGCCCCGTCGGTGCTGCGTGCGCAATCGGCCACCATCAAGCTCGCCACCAGCACGGCCCCGCCCTCGATCCACAACATCTATCTTCATGTCGCCTACGAGCGCGGCTTCTTCCGCCAGAACGGGATCACGGTCAGCGAGTTCATGCAGTTGCGCGGTGGCCCGCTCGCCAACCAGGCGATCGCGGCCGGGCAGATCGACGTGACGGCCTCCGATGCCGAGGGACTGCTGTCGGCGACATCGAATGGCTATCCGATCCGCGGCGTAACGGCGCCCGGCGCGCATCTTTCCTATATCGTGTCGGTACGCAAGGAGATCTCCTCCGTCGCCGACCTCAAGGGCAAGCCCTTCGCGGTGTCGCGGCCGGGCGCGCTGTCGCAATACCTGATGTTTCCGATGCTCGATGGCGCCGGCGTGCCCCGCGATTCGGTGCAATGGCTCAGCGTCGGCGGCGGCCGCGAGCGCATGCTCGCGCTCTTGTCCGATCGCGTGAAGGGCGCATTGCTGCACATCGATTTCGCCATGGAGGCGGTGAACGACCCCAACATCACGTCGCTGAAATCGGTCGCCGACATCCTGCCGGATTATCCCTTCGAGCTCCTGTTCATGCGCAAGGACATGCTCGACAAGAACCCCGCCGCCGCGAGCGCGATCGTGCGCGCCATCATCCAGGCCTGCCGCTACATCGTGACCGACAAATCCGGAACCTTCGAGGTCATGCTGAAATACGTCCCGGGCATGAGCACGGACGTGCTCGACCGTGCTTATGCGGAGCTCATCCGCATCCGCGGCTTCGGTGTCAACGGCGACATGACCGAAAAGAATCTCGCGGTCGCGCATGATCTCGCGTTCCAGAACCGCCAGATCGATCGCGCGCTGCCGCTCGACCAATGGGCCGATTTCGGCCCACAGCGCCGGGCCATGGAATCGCTTGGACCGTTCACCGGATGAGCTCTGGGATGTTCAATCGATCACGGCAAATTCAGACCCGTCATGCCCCGCGCAAGCGGGGCATCCAGTATTCCCGGTCGCGGAAGCGGACGCTCGGCGCGCGCAACAACCGACCGCGATTACTGGATTGCCCGCTGGAGCCTGCACCCGGAGAGCGCGCAGCGCTGACCTGGGTGCGGGCAATGACAAAGGAGATTCGGCGTTTGGGCCTGTGCGGCTTTGTGCTGCTCAACATGAGCTTCGCGGTTCTCGCCGCCGAGCCGATCAAGCTCCGTATCGCATCGGTGAGCGTGCCGCCGTCGATGCACACACTATATATGCAGGTCGCCTACGAAGAGGGGATCTACGCGCGCAACGGTCTCGCGGTCGACGGCATCGTTCAATTGAACTCCGGACCGCTGGTCACCCAGGCGCTCGCCGCCGGCCAGATCGACGTCGCCGACACCGACGCCGAAGGCGTCCTCAACGCCGCCGCCGCTGGATTTCCGCTGGTCGCCGTCTCGGCCCCGGCTCAGCATTTGTCCTATCTCGTGATGGTGCAGCCCGCGATCAAATCCTTCAAGGATCTGGCCGGAAAGCCCTTCGCGATATCGCGCCCGGGCGCGCTCTCGCAATACCTGATGTTTCCGGCGCTCGACCGCGACGGCGTCGCGCGCAATGCGGTGAGCTGGGTCCCGATCGGCGGACCGAGCGAGCGCCGGCTCGCGCTGGTCAACGATCGGGTCAAGGGCGCGCTGCTGCACCTCGATTACGCCCTGGTGGCGCAGCGCGACAGCAAGGTGGTGGCGCTCCACCGCGTGGTGCGCACCAATCCGGATTATCCGCACGAGGTCCTGGTGGTGCGCCGCGAGATCGCCGAGAAGAACCCGGCAGCCGTAACGGCGGTGACGCGCTCGATCATCGAGGCCTGCCGCTTCATGGTGACTCATCGCGAGCGCACCATCGAGCTCTACCGGAAATATACCGGCGAGACCGACATGGCGCTTGCCAACGCGGCCTATGAGGCGCTGCTGGCGATCCGCGGCTATGGGGTGAACGGCGGCCTCACCCGCAAGGGGCTCGAGGATGTCGCCAAGCTGGCCGCCGAGAACGGCGCCAAGACGATCCCGCTCGAGGCCTGGGCGGATCTTCGATTCCAGGAAGAAGCCCTTCGACAAATCGGCTCCGTTCCCGAATAATGCCGGGCATGGACGAACCCGTCGATAAAGTGGCGCAACGCATCGCCGACGTGGCGGCCGATTGCGGCATCACCCTGGTGGCGAGCCTGCCCGACGGGTGGATCACCCGGCTGATCACGCAGTTCGACCGCGACGCGCGCTTTCGCCACGTCGCGGTCAATCGCGAGGAATCGGCGATCGGGTTGTGCTCCGGCGCGTTTTTCGGCGGCATCGGGGCCTTCGCCTTGATGGGCGCGTCCGGTTTCCTGACCTGCATCTACGCGATCACCAAGATCAACTACACCTACCAGATCCCGCTCCTGATCGGCGTCACGCTGCGCGGCCGGCCGGGCGACCGCGCCAAGTTCCACCAGTCGAACGCCCTCTATCTCGAGCCGGTGATCCGCTCGATCGACATGCCGTTCGTCGCGATCGAGCGCGGCGACGACATCGCACGGCTGGCGACGGCCTATCGTCACAGCCGGGTGCTCTCGCGCCCGGTGGTGGTCGGCTTCACGCGCGAGGTTCTGCGGGGAGAGGCGTGAGATGAATTTCGAGGCCTGCTTTCGGTTGCTCGCCGACCGGCTCAAACACGACGTCATCGTCACCTCCGCCGGCAATTGCTCGGAAGTCTGGTGGGAGATCACGCGCGAGACCGAGCGGGTCTTCTATCTCGAAGCCTCGATGAGCCTCGCCTCGCTGTTCGCGGCCGGCATCGCGCTGGGCGCGCCCGGGCGCACCGTGGTCGCATTCAGCGGCGACGGCGCCTTCTGCATGAATCCCGGCATGCTGCTGGTCGAGCGCCAATTGGCGTTGCCCAATCTCAAGCATTTCATGGTGTCGAATCGCTGCTACGGCTCGACCAACGATCTGCCGCATCCGTTCGGCGACTTCGTCGATTACAGCGCCATGGCGCGCGCGGCCGGGATCGAGCGGGTCTATTCCTTCTCCACCGTAGAGGGGTTGGGGCAGGGGCTCGACGACATGATCCGTGTGCCCGGCCACGCTTTTGCGGTGCTCGAGGTCGAGCCCCTCGGCCGCCACGCGCCGTCGCCTCCGCTCGACGGCCCGGAGGTCAAGTTCCGTTTCGGCCGATACCTTGAGCGCACCGGCGGCCGGCCGGTGTTCGACGCGCCGCTCGATCCGACATAGCCCTCATCAGCAGCCATCACCCGGAATCGCCATGTCGTTTTCAGGAATGTCATCCTCTGCCGTCGCCGACCGTTCCACCCTGGTCGCCTGGACGCAGAAATTCGCCCGTTATCCGAGCCAGCAGACCGCTCTGTTCGAGCAGGAGCCGGAGGTGCAGGGCTTTATCGCCGATTGCGTGATGCCGCTGGTGCGCGAGCTCGGCCTCCCAGTGCGGCGCGACCGCATGGGCAACCTGCTGGTCGAGCTCGGCCCGCCGGACACCGGCCGCAGCCTCATGCTCATGGCCTATGCGATGACCCACCCGGCCGCCGCCATGAAGAACCCGTTTGCCGGGGAGCTCATCGACACGCCCGCCGGGAAGGCGGTGCGCGGACGCGGCATCTCGGAGCAGAAAGGATCGCTCGCCGCGGCGCTTGCCGCCACGCTCGCCGCCCATCGCGCCGGTGCCTTGAAGGGACGGCTGATCTTCACGGTCAGCACGGCGGGCGAGACCGGCCGGCACGATGCCGCCGAAGCCATGATTGAAACGCTCGGCTTCGTGCCGCGGCTCGGCGTCATCGTGATCGGCACCACCGGCCGGATCTCGCTCGGCAATAAGGGCCGGCTCGACGTGCTGGTGAAGATCGCCGGCAAGGCCGCGCACAGCAGCACCCCATGGGCGGGCGTGAGCGCGATCGAAGGCCTGCGCCAGGTGCTCGACCAGCTCGCGACTTTTTCGCCTTCCGGCGCTCCCCATCACGGGCTGGGCGCGCCGACGCTGACGCCGACCTTCGTCGAGACCAGGCCGCGCGCCACCCACACGGTGCAGGGCGAGGCGGTACTCACCCTCGACCGCCGCCTGCTGCCCGGACAATCGCCCGACATGGCGCTCGCCGAGATCCAGAAGGCCATCAAGCTGCCCGAGCCTTGGCGCGTTGCGGTCGAACCCGGCCCGTTCATGTATCCGGCCGAGATCAAGCCCGACGGCGCGCTGGCGCGCTCGGTCGCGCAGGGTGCGCGCGCAGCCGGGCTGAAAGCGCCACCGCATTTCTGGAGCCACGGCGCGCTCGACGCCGGCTATCTGTGTCACATCGGCTGCGAGGCCGCCATGTGGGGGCCGGGACCGATGGACTCGTGGCACTCCAATGAGGAAAGCATCCTGGCGAGCGATCTGGTCGAGGGGGCCGCCGCCTATGAGGCGCTGATCCGCGATTGCCTGATGTGACTCGCGTAGCGCCGCGAAGACCCGCCGCGCGCATGTTGGGCACGAAATCGCGATCCAAGGCGCAGTTTTCCGCAAGGCACGTAAATATGTGGTCGCTTTGCGAAATTTGCGCCCCTTCGCGCTCGACCTGAATGAGCGTAGCCTCTTTGCGTCCGGCGTCGGTCAGGGCGCTGGCCTCGAAAAAACAGGAGGACCCAATGCCCAGGATGCTCCTCGCGGTCGTTTTGAGCGTTGGCACCGCTTTGGTGGCCGGCTCCAACGCTTCGGCGGCGCCGGCTGCCGGCGCGCCGATCGCCAAGATGGCCGATCGGGCCGGTGTTCAGATCGATCTGGCGGCCGGCTGCCTGCGCGGCTGGCATCGCGGGCCGCGTGGTCGGTGCCAGCCGAACTGATCGCATTGTCGGTCATTTCTCCCTGCGCGCCGGTTGACGCCGATGCGGGCCTGCCGACCGTTCGGTTGTAAGCCCGCCGCCGATCGTGTCAGATCGCGCCATCCGGCCCACCAGGAGACACAGGATGGATACGCAGGAGCTTCATGATCGCGGCTTGAAGCTGCGGTGCGAATTGTTCGGCGCCGCCGCCGTCGAGCAGCGCGCGAGCGCGCTCGGCGAGTTCGGCGCGCCGCTGCAGCACATCATCAATGCCTATGCGTATGGCGACATTTGGAGCCGCCCGGGCCTGCCGCTGGCGACCAAAAGCCTCGCCATGATCGCCATGATGGCGGCCGCCGGAAAGCCGGCCGAGCTGCGCGTCCACCTCAAAGGCGCGTTGAAGAACGGATGCAAGGCCGACGAGATCCGCGAGATCCTGTTGCTGGTCGCGCTTTATTGCGGAATCCCGACCGCCAACGAGGCGCACCGGGCCGCCGTCGATGTATTGCGCGAGGAGGCGCCGAAAACGGGCGGATGATCGCCGGCCGTTGCGCTTGCGCGCCACCAAGGCGAGGCGAGATTGCCAAACCTCGCCCCGGCGATGAAACTCGCGATCCGACTCGGCGTTATCGAAGACTGACCCAAACCCGACACGCATTGGCGCAGCATGAAGCTCTTCGAATGCCAGAACTGCGGACAGCCGCTCTATTTCGAGAACACGCGCTGCGAGAGCTGCGGGCTGAGCCTGGGCTATCTGCCGGAGCGCGAGGTCGTCACGGCGCTCAATCCCGATGACGGGCTCTGGCGCGCCCTCGCCGAGCCGACGGTAAGCTACCGCTATTGCGCCAATGTCGAGCACGGCGTCTGCAACTGGTTGATCCGGTCCGATCATCCCGAGGCCTTTTGCGCGGCCTGCCGCCATAACCGCATGATTCCCGATCTGTCGCTGCCGGATAATCTCGCGCATTGGCGCATGATCGAGATCGCCAAGCGCCGCTTGTTCTACTCGCTCCTCAAGCTTCGCCTGCCGCTGACGACCCGCGCCGAGGATCCGGAAGGCCTCGCCTTCGATTTTTTGTCGGATGCCGGCGTAACGCCGTCCGGTCACGGCCGGGTAATGACCGGTCACGACAATGGCCTGATCACCATCAACCTCGCGGAAGCCGATGATTCCCAGCGCGAACACCAGCGCCGCCAGATGGGCGAGCCCTATCGCACGCTGCTCGGCCATTTCCGCCATGAGATCGCGCATTATTACTGGGGCCGCCTGGTGGCGAGCACACCCGCCTTGGACGAGTTCCGGCGTATTTTCGGCGACGAGACCAGGGATTACGCGACGGCGCTGAGCCAGCACTATGCCGAAGGTCCGCCCGCGAACTGGCCGCAGAATTTCGTCACCGCCTATGCGAGCGCCCATCCGTGGGAGGATTTTGCCGAAACCTGGGCGCATTATTTCCACATGGTCGATACCCTCGATACCGCGCACGCGTTCGGGCTCAGGGTGCGCGCCAGGCTCGCAAAGGCCGCGGACCTCTCCGCGACTATCGACTTCGACGCCTATCGGGCCGACATGGATCGCATCATCGAGGGGTGGTTGCCGCTCACTTTCGCCGTCAACTCGATCAACCGCAGCATGGGGCTGCAGGATCTTTACCCCTTCGTGCTCTCGCCCGCGGTGATCGGCAAGCTGACCTTCGTGCATGAACGCATCAATGCGCAGCGCGGCCGCAGCGTTGCGCCGGACAGCGACATGCGTGCCATCGTGTCGGGCCTTACGCAGAAAGTCGGCCGCGCCGAGATAAGCTGACCGCCGCGGCGTCACGCTTTCGCTGAATTATCCAGCATAACCAGCATGTTGTTGGATCGGTCGGGGGCCCGATGCCGGTCATCGTGGCCCGAGAATTGCTTATTGGTGCGGCAGGCCACAGGATGTCGCGGCATCGCAGGCCGGGACTGCGCGCCACAACGCCGTGTGACAAGATTCATAGATGTCGATTCTCGCCAGCATCCATCACGTGACCCGCTACCGCTACGACCGGCCAATCGCGCTCGGGCCGCAGGCCATCAGGCTGCGCCCGGCGCCGCATTCCCACACGCGGGTGCCGAGCTACTCCCTCACGGTGACGCCGGCGCAGCACTTCGTGAACTGGCAGCAGGATCCGCACGGCAATTGGATCGCGCGTTTCGTCTTCCCGGAGAAGACGTCCGAATTCTCGATCGCGGTCGATCTCACGGCCGATATCGAGGTCGTCAATCCATTCGACTTCTTCGTCGAGCCCTATGCGGAGACTTTTCCCTTCGTCTATCCCTCCGACCTGCACGCGGAGCTCACGCCTTGTCTCGCGACGGATGCCGCCGGCCCGCATCTGGCGCGGCTGCTCGCCGCGATCCCGCGCGAGCGCCGCAACACCGTCGATTTCCTGGTCGAGCTCAACCAGCGTCTGCAACGCGACATCCGTTACCTGATCCGGCTCGAGCCCGGCGTGCAGACACCGGAGGAAACCCTGGCGAGCGCCGCCGGCTCGTGCCGCGACACGGCCTGGCTGCTGGTGCATGTGCTTCGCCACCTCGGCATCGCGGCGCGTTTCGTGTCGGGCTATCTGATCCAGCTCAAGCCCGACGTGACGGCGCTCGACGGGCCCGCCGGCACCGACAAGGACTTCACCGACTTGCACGCCTGGACCGAAGTCTATCTTCCGGGCGCGGGCTGGATCGGCTTCGATCCGACGTCGGGCCTGTTGTGCGGCGAGGGCCATCTGCCGGTCGCCGCGACCCCGCATTACCGTTCGGCGGCGCCGATCAGCGGCGCGGTCGAGCCGGCCGGCGTCGAGTTCTCGTTCGAGATGACGGTCGCGCGCATCGCGGAGAAGCCGCGCGTCACGCTGCCGTTTTCCGATGAGTCCTGGGCTGCCCTGGACGAGCTCGGCGCCACGGTCGACGAGGACCTGGCGAGCCAGGATGTCCGCCTCACCATGGGCGGCGAGCCGACCTTCGTGTCGGTCGACGACTATCAGTCGGCCGAATGGAACACCGACGCGCTCGGGCCGACCAAGCGAATCCGGTCGGACGACCTGATCCGCCGGCTGCGCGACCGTTTCGCGCCCGGCGGGCTTCTGCATTACGGCCAGGGCAAATGGTATCCGGGCGAACCGCTGCCGCGCTGGGCCTTTGCGCTCTATTGGCGGCGCGATGGCGTGCCGGTCTGGCGCCATCCCGACTTGATCGCGACCGAAGCCGGCGGCCGGCCGCCGCCGGCCGGCGCCGCGCGGCGTTTCGCCGAAAACCTCGCGCGCCGCCTCGGCATCACCGCCGACTTCGTGTTGCCGGCCTTCGAGGATCCGCTCGAGCGCATGCGCAAGGGCGAGCCCGAGACGATCGATCCGCCCGATTCCGGCGATGCGTCCGCGCCCGCGCCGGTGTTGCGGGCCGGCGATCAGCGCGCGGCCGAGCCGGCGGGCTTCGTGTTGCCGGTGCGGCGCGCGCCCGCACAGGGGCGTCCGCGCTGGGTCAGCGAATTGTGGAAATTCCGTCGCGGCGGCCTGTTCCTGATGCCGGGCGATTCCGCCATTGGGTTCCGGCTGCCGCTCGACTCGCTGCCTGCCGTTCCGCCCGACGCCGATCTGCATGCGCCGCCGGCCGATCCCTTCGCGCCGCGCGATGAACTGCCGGATCCAGCGGTTCTGGCCGATTCATTTGCGCCGCATCACGATGGCGCCGCCGCCCCGTCCCTCGTTCCGGATGCCGCGCCCAACGGCGCGCCGTCGCAGGACGCCAAGATTTTCGTGCGCACCGCGGTCGCGGTCGAGCTGCGCGAGAAACGCCTGTGCGTGTTCATGCCGCCGATCGACGAGCTGGCGGACTATCTTGCGTTCCTGGGGGCCGTCGAGACGACCGCCGTCGAGCTCGCGTTGCCGGTCCATGTGGAGGGCTATGGGCCGCCGTCCGATCCGCGGCTCAGCGTCATCAAGGTGACGCCCGACCCTGGTGTCATCGAGGTCAATGTGCATCCCGCAACCTCATGGCGCGACGCGGTGGCGATCACCACCGGCCTGTACCACGACGCCCGTCTTTGCCGCCTCGGAACCGCCAAATACATGATCGACGGCCGTCATGGCGGGACCGGGGGCGGCAACCATGTGGTGCTGGGGGGCATGTCCGCCCCAGACAGCCCGTTCCTGCGCCGGCCCGATCTGCTCAAGAGCCTGGTGCTCTACTGGCAGCGCCGCCCGTCGCTGTCGTATTTCTTTTCCGGCCTGTTCGTCGGGCCCAGCAGCCAGGCGCCGCGCATCGACGAGGCCAGGCAGGACCTTCTCTACGAGCTCGAGATCGCGCTGGCGCAGGTACCGGCGCCCCGCAAGGGCGATTCGCCGCCGCCCTGGCTGGTCGACCGCCTGTTTCGCAACATGCTGGTCGACGTGACCGGCAACACCCATCGCACCGAGATCTGCATCGACAAGCTGTTCTCGCCCGACGGGCCAACCGGGCGGCTCGGCTTGGTCGAGTTCCGCGCCTTCGAGATGCCGCCCGACGCGCGCATGAGTCTCGCCCAGCAATTGCTGCTGCGGGCGCTGGTGGCGTGGTTCTGGCGCGAGCCGCTCGACGGCGCCCTGACGCGATGGGGACCCGCCCTGCATGACCGCTTCATGCTGGAGCATTTCGTGTGGCAGGATTTCCGCGAGACGCTCGATGACCTCGGGCGCGCGGGCTACCGCTTCGAGCCGGCCTGGTTCGAGGCGCAGCGCGAATTCCGTTTTCCCTCCTACGGCACGGTCACCTATGGGGGCGTGCGGCTGGAGCTGCGGCACGCGCTCGAGCCCTGGTATGTGCTCGGCGAGGAAGGCGCGCAGGGCGCCACCGTGCGCTTCGTCGATTCGTCGGTCGAGCGGTTGCAGGTCAAGGTCGAAGGATTGAACGCGAGCCGTCATCTGGTCACCTGCAACGGCCGCCGCATCCCGCTGGTCTCGACCGGCCGGCCCGGCGAGTTCGTCGCCGGCGTGCGCTTCAAGGCCTGGAAGCTGCCCAACGCCTTGCATCCGAATATCGACGTCCACGCGCCGCTCACCTTCGACATCTTCGACGGCTGGAGTCGCCGCTCGCTCGGCGGCTGTGTCTATCACGTGGCCCATCCGGGCGGGCGTAACTACGAGACCTTCCCGGTCAACGCCTATGAGGCGGAGGCGCGGCGGCGCGCGCGCTTCGAGGATCACGGCCATTCGGCGGGCCACGACAGCGCGCCGCCGCCGCCCGAACGCTCGATCGAATATCCGGTCACGCTGGATCTGCGGCGTCCGGCCGAGGCCACGTAGCGCCGTGGCGATGCAACGCGACCAGGCGGTCGAAGCGCAGGCCGGTGAGAGCGCCCGGATGCTGTCGGGCTACCGCCCGCTGCCCGGCATCTTCGACGAGATGATGGATCCGCAGGGCCGGCCGCGCGCCCATTGGCAATCTTTCCTGGGGATGCTTGCGGGGCTTGGCACCGACGAGATCAACCGGCGGTTTTCCGCCGCCGATCGCCACCTGCGCGAGTCCGGCGTTTTCTATCGCGTTTACGAGGATCCGGCCGGCGCGGAGCGTGCCTGGCCGCTCAGCCATGTCCCACTCATCATCGCCGCAACCGAATGGGAGGCGCTCAAGACCGGACTCATCCAGCGCGCCGAGCTGCTGGAGGCCGTGATCGCGGATTCCTATGGGCCCGCCAGGCTGGTGGCCGCGGGCCGGCTCCCCGCCGCGCTGATTGCGGGCAATCCGGAATTCCTGCGGCCGCTGGTCGGCGTCGCGCCGCCGGGCGGCGCGCATCTGCGTTTCTGTGCGATCGATGTCGGGCGCGCGGCGGACGGCCGCTGGTGGGTGCTCGGCGATCGCACCCAGGCGCCGTCGGGCGCCGGCTACGCGCTCGAGAACAGGCTGGCGCTGGCGCGTGCGATCCCCGACATCTACCGTGCGACGCATGTGAACCGGCTCGCGCCCTTCTTCCAGACGTTCCAGGCCGATCTGACCGGACTCGGCCGGCAGGACGATTCACGCGTCTGCCTGCTCACGCCGGGTCCGATGAACGAGACCTATTTCGAGCACGCCTATCTGGCGCGCTACCTCGGCTTTCTGCTGGTCGAAGGCCAGGATCTCACGGTGCGCGACGACGGCGTCTTCGTACGGACGGTCTCGGGCCTCAAGCGCGCCGAGGTGCTGTTGCGCCGTCTCGACGCCGACTTCGCCGATCCGCTCGAGCTCAATGCGGGTTCGCGTCTCGGCGTGCCCGGCCTGGTGCAGGCGGTGCGCGACGGCAAGGTGGTGATCGCGAATACGCTCGGCGCCGGCCTGGTCGAGGCGCGCGCGCTGCTCGCCTTCCTGCCGGCGCTCGCGCCCGCCATCCTGGGCACAGATCTCGCCATCCCGAATGTCGCGACCTGGTGGCTCGGCGATGCCGATACGCGCCACAAGATGGCCGGCGCGCTCGACCACATGGTGATTGCTGCGGCTTTTTCCGACCACGCGGCGGACGATACCGTGGGCGGCGGCACGCTCGGCGCGACGCTCGATCCGGCGCGCCGTGGACGCCTCGTGCGGGCGATCGCGGACCGCGGCATCGATTACGTGGTGCAAGAGGCGGTCACGCTGTCGACTATGCCGGTGTGGGACGGGAGCGGCTTCGCGCCGCGTCCGTTCAGCCTGCGGCTTTTTCTGGCGAAGGGCAGCGAGGGCTGGCACGTGATGCCGGGCGGTTTCGTGCGCATCGCCGACGATATCGACGCGCGCGCCGTCAGCCTGCAACATGGCGGACGCACCGCCGACGCCTGGGTGCTGTCGGACGGTCCGGTCGGTGAGAGCACGTTGCTGCCGAGGCCCGAGCGTATCGTCATCAAGCGGACGAGCGGTGTGCTGCCGAGCCGCGCCGCCGACAACCTGTTCTGGGTGGGCCGTTACGTCGAGCGCGCCGAGGCCACGTTGCGGCTGGTGCGCGCGCTCATCAATCGCACCGCCGAGGCGGACGAGACCACCGCGCCGCTGGTCGAGCTGATCAGCGATCTGCTCGGCGCCTGGAGCGCGGGTCCGATCGACATTCCGAACGCCAAGGCGATCCTGATCGCGCGCGCGGCACTCTCGCGCGGCGATTTCGAAGGGTCGCTGCCGCATCTCGTCGGCGCGGCGCGCTCGGCCGCCTCGGTCATCCGCGACCGTTTCTCGCCCGACGCCTGGCGCGCGCTCGAGCGGCTCGCCGCCACCATCGATGCGCCCTGGCCGGACGGACCCTTGGAGAGCGTGATGTCCGAGCGCGTCGACGCGGCCTTGCGCATCGTCGCGTCGTTCTCCGGGCTCGCGCAGGAGAACATGAGCCAGCTCGCCGGCTGGCGCTTCCTGGAGCTCGGGCGGCGCAGCGAGCGCGCCATCGCGACCTGCCGCTTCGTTCGCCAGTTCGCCGACGCGGCGGCGCCCGAGGGCGCCCTCGACGTGCTGCTGGAGCTCGCCGACAGCCAGATCACCTACCGGCAGCGCTACGTGATGGTGGCGGCGCGCGCTCCCGTGGTCGATCTCGTGGTGCTCGATCCCAACAATCCGCGCTCGGTCGCCTATCAGCTCGATCGCATCGAGGCGCATCTGGCGGTGCTTCCCAAGCACAACGCGCAAGGCCGGTTGTCGGTGCCTCAGCAGATCACCGCCTCCTCCGCGACGGCGTTACGCACCGCCGACGCCCCCGCGGTCGACGATGTCTTGATCACGCAGGTCGAGAACGCGCTGATGCGGTTGTCGGAGGCGATCACCGGCTCCTATCTCACCCACAACGAACGCGCCGAAACAGAATGGGAGGCGCTGGCATGATCTACGACGTGCGCCAGACAACCTCCTACACCTACGCCACGAAGGTCGGCTATGCGCATCATGTGTTGCGGCTGACGCCGATCGATCGGGGCCGCCAGCGCGTGCAGGCGGCGGCGCTGGAGATCGTGCCGCCCCCGGCCGGGCGGCGCGAAGGTCGCGACTTCTTCGGCAACCGCCTCACCTGGATCGAGCTTGCGGAGCCGCATGACCGCCTGACCATCCGGGTGGCGGCGCGCATCGCGGTGGACGGCCTCGATCCGTCGCCGCAGGAGACCCCCGCCTGGGAGGCCGTGCGCGACGACGTCTTCGCCAGCGCGGATATCGGCGCCACGTCGCCGGTGCATTTCCTGTTTGCGAGCCGGCAGGTGTCGCTCGATCCGGAAATCCGCGACTATGCGGGTGCGAGCTTTCCGCCGAGCCGGCCGATCCTCGCCGGCGCGCTCGACCTGATGCGCCGGATCAACAAGGAATTCGTCTACGAGGTCGGCGCCACGACGGTTTCGACGACCCCTCCGATGTCCTTCGCGCTGCGCCGCGGCGTCTGCCAGGACTTCGCCCATGTGATGATCTCGGGCCTGCGCGGCATCGGGTTGCCGGCGGCTTACGTGAGCGGCTATCTGCGCACCGTGCCGAAATCCGGCGCCCCAGGCCTGCAAGGCGCCGATGCGATGCATGCCTGGGTGTGGGTATGGTGCGGCGCGACGGCGGGCTGGTACGGGCTCGATCCCACCAATGCGGTGCTGGCCGGCGACGACCACGTGGTGGTGGCGATCGGCCGCGACTATTCCGACGTGGCGCCGATCGGCGGCGTCGTGTTCGCATCCGGCAAGCAGCGGATCGACGAAGCCGTGAGCGTGACGCCGGTCGGTGCGGCGTGAGCCGTTACGCCGGCCGCACCGCGGCCGGTCGTGCCGTTGCGCCCGTCCTGAATTTCGGGATCACCTCGCCGGCGAACAGCTCGAGCGAGGCGAGCGCCTTGTCGGATCCGTACCAGGGCGGAAAATGCAGCATGATCGAGTCGACGCCGCTCATCTGGCGCAGCTGCGCGATCTTGTCGACCACGGTCGCGGGCGATCCGTGCAGGATGATGTCGCGCGTCAGCGCCTCGTAGTCGCGCGGGCTGGCGCCGACGTCCTGCGACACGGTGCCGAGATAGCCCGAGGTGTGGCCGCTCGAGAAGTGGGCGAGGTTGCGCATGATGCCCGCCTCGCTCTCGCGCCGCGCCTTGGCGTCGGTCTCGGCCACATAGACCCAGCGCGCGATATCGACATGGCCGCGCGCCGGGTTGGCGCGCAGCGGCTGCGGGGTCTGCTCGAGCCCCGCCCGATAAGCCGCGGCCTGCCGCGCCAGCTCGGCGAAGGGCGTCCAGCTCGACAGGAAAAGGCCGAATCCCATGCGCGCCGCGACCCCGATCGAGCGCTCGGTCGCGCCGGCGAGGAAGATCGGTGGATGCGGCTGCTGCAGCGAATGCGGAAACATCTCGTAGTCGCCGTCGACCTTGAGCTTGAAATACTTGCCGCGATGGTCGGCGCGCTTCTTGTGGAAAAGGTCCATCAACAGCGGCAACAGCTCTTCCTGGATGTCGCGGCGCGCCTCGAAATCGACGCCGAAGCCGTCGAACTCGTATTTGCGATAGCCCGAGCCGAGGCCGAGCGCGAAGCGGCCGTTGCTCAAGATGTCGACGAAGGCCGTGTTCTCGGCGATACGCAGCGGATTGGCGAGCGGCGCGGTGACGACCGCGGTACCGATGGTGATCCGCTTGGTCAGCGCCGCCAGATAGGCGGCGTAGACGAAGACGTCGGGCATGATGCCGTATTCGTTGCTGAAGTGATGTTCCGCCACCCACGCATAGTCGTAGCCGAGCTCGTCCGCGCGCAAGATCTGCCGCGTCACCCGCGCATGCACGTCGCGGTGCGGATAGGGCTCCGCTTCGGTGTTGGGGTGGGACGTGAACAGGATGCCGAATTCCATCGTCGCCTCACATGATCGCCAGCTCGACATTCTTGCGGTCGGTCACCAGCATGCTGCCTGGATAATGCGTGATGCAGAAATCCGGCTTGACGGTCGCCACCACCGATTGCGGCGTGACGCCGCAGGCCCAGAATACGGGAATCTCGTCGTCATGCACCGGCACCGCGTCGCCGTAATCGGGCTTGGCCAGATCCTTGATGCCGATCAGCTCGGGCTTGCCGATATGCACGGGCGCGCCGTGCACCGTCGGGAAGCGGGTCGTGACCTGGATGGCGCGGATGGCATCGGCCGGCTTCATCGGCCGCATCGACACCACCATGGGGCCGCGGAACGGCCCGGCCGGCACGGTCGCGATGGTGGTGCGGAACATCGGAACCGCGCAATCGCAGCTGATGTGGCGAAGCTCGATGCCGCTGTCGGTGAGCGCCTCCTCGAACGAGAAGGAGCAGCCGATCACGAAGGCGACGAGGTCGTCGCGCCACCAGCGCATGACGTCGTTTGGCTCGTCGACGATCTGGCCGTCGCGCCAGACCCGGTAGCGCGACAAATCGCTGCGGATGTCGAGATCCTCGCCCAGTGCCGGCAGCCGCGGATCGCCCGGCGCCGAGGCGGCGAGCAGCGGACAGGGTTTTGGATTGAGCTGGCAGAACCGCAGGAAATCGCTCGCGAGCGCGTTGGGCAGGATCGCGAGATTGCCCTGCACATAGCCTGGCGCGAGCCCGGAGGTCGGTCCGCTGAGCTCGCCCCGGCGGATCATCAGCCTGGCTTCGCGGCCCGTCTTCGGAATCGCGGGCGCGCTGGGGTCGGATGTGGCAACTGACATCGTGTCTTTCCGGCATTGCTTCGGCGGCGAGAGCCCGGCCATCTTATCATCGGGAGGGGACACGAAAACCAGTTGAATATGCGATCGGGATCGCGTTTCCTTACGCCAAATAAAAAGCCCAAAGCGGCCAGTCTCAGGGAGGAGCTTGCGAATGACGCTTCATTTCGGAAATTCGCGCCACGTGGGCGGGCTCGCCACCATGGCGACACTCGCGTCGGTGGCAGTCGCGGCCGCGCAGGCGCCGGCCCCGCGGCAACCCCCGGCGCCCGTCCGGCTCGGCATCGTTTCGTTTCTGAGCGGCCCGGCCGCAAGCCCCTTTGGCGTCCCCGGCCGCAACGGCGCCGAGATCGTCATCGAGGCGCTCAATGCTGGCACGGCGCCCGCGCCCTTCAATACGGTCGGGCTTGGCGGCGCCAAGATCGAGGCGAAATACGTCGACGAGGCCGGCTCGACCGCCCAGGTGGTCACCGAATTCCGCAACCTCGTCCAGCGCGACCAGGTCGACGCGGTGGTGGGCTATATCTCGTCGGGCAGCTGCCTCGCGGTCACGCCCGTCGCCGAGGAGCTCAAGGCGCTCACGGTCTATTTCGATTGCGGCACGCCGCGGATCTTCGAGGAGACGGCGCGCAAATACGTGTTCCGGCCGCCGCCGCACGCCACGATGGATAACGTCGGGGCGGCGCGCTACCTGCTCGCCAAGCACAAGGACGTCGCGGTCTATTCGGGCATCAACCAGAACTACGCCTGGGGCCAGGATTCCTGGCGCGACTTCGTCGGCGCCATGAAGGTGCTGGCCCCCAAGGCGACCGTCGACAAGGAGCTCTTTCCCAAGCTGTTCGCCGGCGAATACGGCGCTGAAATCTCGACGCTGCTGACGTCGAAGTCGCAGGCGCTGCACACCAGCTTCTGGGACGGCGACCTCGAAGGCTTCGTCTATCAGGAGCAGGCGCGCGGTCTCGATAAGCGCATGCCGATCATCTACACCACCGGCGAGGCGTCGATCTGGCGGCTGCGCGACAAGATGCCCGACAACACCATCATCGGCGGCCGCGGCCCGAACGGCCCGCTCGCGCCCGACACCGAGCTCAATCGCTGGTTCCAGAAGATCTATGTCGACCGCTACGGCACCCCGCCGACCTACCCGTCCTATCAGATGGCGCTCTCGGTGCTCGGCCTGAAAGTGGCGTGGGACAAGGCGCAAAAAGCCAAGGGCGCCAAGCCGACGACCGACGAGGTCGTGCAGGCTTTCGAAGGCATCGAATATGACGGGCCCAGCGGCCACGTGAAGCTCGCGCTCTCCAACGGCCATCAGGGCATCCAGGAGACCGCCTACGGCACCTACCGCTTCAACAAGCAGACCAAGCAGCCCGAGCTGGTCGACGTCATGCGATTTCCGGCCGGATGCGTGAATCCGCCCAATGGCGTCAACGCCGACGACTGGATCAAGGACGGCATGAAGGGCGCGACGTGCAAATGAGCAGGCCTTTCTGACATCATGGCGGGGGCGCCGGCGCGTCCCCGCGTAACCGGCAGGTGCCGTCGTGCTGACCGCGTTCGCGATCCTGACTGACGGCCTTGTCTACGCGGCCTATCTGTTTCTCGTCGCCGTGGGCCTGACGCTGATCTTCGGCGTGATGAAGATCCTCAACGTGACCCACGGCTCCTTCTACGCGTTCGGCGCCTATGGGGCCGCGACGGCGGTCGGCATTTATTTCGAGCGCGGTCTGCCGGCGGCCGGCGGCTTCCTGTTCATGATCCTGGTCGCGATGGCGATCGGGCTCGTGATGGGCGCGATCCTCGAGCGCGGCATCCTGCGCTTCGTCTACGGCAAGGACGAGGTGGTGATCGTGCTGGTCACCTATGCGACCTTCCTGATGCTGGAGGACGTCATCGCGCTGATCTGGGGCCGGCAATCCTACGCGGCCTGGCAGCCCATGGTGGCGGCCGGCAGCGTCGAGATCGGCGACCTCGTGCTGTCGAATTACGACATCGTATTGGTCGCGCTCGCCGCGACGGTCGCGACCGCCGGCTACTGGGCGCTCAAATACACGCGCTACGGCCGCCTCCTCACCGCCGTGATCTTCGATCGCGAGACCGCGGCGGCCTTCGGCGTCAACGTGACGGTGGTCTATACCGTCACCTTCATCATCGGCGCCATGCTGGGCGCGCTCGGCGGCGCCGTGATGGCGCCCAAGATATCGGTCACGCTCGGCATCGGGGTCGAGGTGATCGTGCTCGCCTTTGCGGTGGTGGTGACCGGCGGGTTGGGATCGATCGAGGGCGCGCTCACCGGGGCGCTCATCGTCGGCCTGTGCCGGGCCGCCGCCGTTCATCTCGTGCCGCAGATCGAGCTTTTCGTCATTTATGCGGTGATGGCGCTGGTGCTGGTATTCCGTCCTTATGGCCTGTTCACCCAGGTCCAGCCGCGGAAAATCTGACATGTGGGCGCGCCAGAACATCGCCGGAGCGCTGGCCTTCGTGGGTCTCGCGGTGGCGGCGCCGTTCCTGCCGTCCTGGCTCGTGTCGCTCGCCACCATCGCGTTTGCGAACGGGCTGGTGGTGCTCGGCCTGGTGATCCTGTGGCGGGCCGGTCTCGTGCCCTTCGGCCAGGCGCTGTTCTACGCGGCCGGCGCATATACGGTGGCGCTCATCGGGCGTTATACCGGTCTGCATGACGTCTTCGTGTTGGTGGCGGCCGGCGCGCTCGTGGCCGGTGTCCTGGCCTTCCTGATCGGCCTGCTGCTCGCGCGCTATCGCGACATCTTCTTCGCGATGCTCAGCCTCGCCATGTCGATGATCCTCTACGGCGTGCTGGTGAAGACCGAAAGTCTCGGCTCGACCGACGGATTCCATGTCGAGACCGGCACCTTCCTGGGCTATGCGCCGCACGGCGCCGCGCTCGGCCTCGCCCTGTTCTGGCTGGTGCTCGGCGCCTGCGGGCTCTCGGCGCTGCTGGTGGCGACCTATTTCGGCTCGATCGCCGGGGTGCTGGCGGCGCCGGTGCGCGACAACGAGATCCGCGTCGAGTTTCTCGGTCTGTCGGTCAACCGACTCGTCCATCTCAAGGTGGTCATCAGCGGCGTGCTGGCCGGCCTCGGCGGCGCGCTGGCGGCGCTGGCGGTCGCGCATGTCGATCCCAACATGGCTTATTGGACGACCTCGGGCGGCTTCGTCTTCGTCACCATCTTGGCGGGTGCCGGATCGGTCGCCGCCGCCTTTATCGGCTCCTTCGTGTTCGAGCTGGCGCGCTCGATCGCCATCGATTTCTTTCCCGGCACCTGGCAGATCATCCTGGGCGGCGCGCTCCTGCTGACCATCCTGTTCCTGCCCGAAGGCCTCGGCTCGCTCGCCGGACGGCTGCGGCGCGTTCCCGAGAGGGCGTCATGACCGCCATCCTGTCGGTGCGCGATCTCGAGAAGACATTTGGCTCGATCGTGGCGGCGCGCGACATCACGCTCGATGTTCCGTCGCAGCAGGTCGTCGGCGTCATCGGGGCGAACGGCGCCGGCAAGACCACCTTCATCAACATGATCACCGGCCACCTGCGGCCGAGCAAGGGCAGCATCCGCTTCGAGGACCGCGACATCACGGGCTTTGCGTCGCGCCAGATCACCCGGCTCGGCATCTCGCGCTCATTCCAGGTGGCGCAGATCTTCCCCTCGCTTACCGTCTTCGAGAGCATGTGCGCGGCCGCCGCGATCGCGGGCGGCGCCGACGGCATGCTGCGCCGCGCCTT